>CAZWFH010000059.1:0-8693 GCA_964632105.1 uncultured Atribacterota bacterium | reverse complement strand
GGCTGTCCTAAAAATACAGCATGGATTAATTTCATAAAACTCGCCAGGGTAAGTGAACTCCCAAACATAGCAGCAGCAAGGTATATTATCCAAAGATGATTACCATTATCAGCTGTCTTTATTATGCCCTGGTAAATCATCCATTTTGATGCAAACCCATTTAAAGGAGGAACTCCTGATATGGCTAATGATGCTATTAAAAATGTAATGAAGGTAATAGGCATAATCTTACCAAAACCGCCCAGTTTCTCAAGATCAGTTGTTCCTGCTTCTTTTTCAACTGCCCCCCCCGAAAGAAAGAGACAGGATTTATATATAGTATTGTTTAGCATATGAAATAGCCCACCTGCTATTCCGATAGGATTACCAGTACCAATTCCTAATACCATATATCCTACCTGGCTTACAGCATGATACCCTAAAAGTCTCTTTAAATCATGCTGTATGAGAGCCATCATGACGGCAGCCACAATAGTAAAACTACCTATCATCATTAAGACAGTATTTAAAGCTGGGTTCATTTTAAACATATACAGGGAAATTCTGACAAGGAAATATATGCCTAAAAGTTTATCCAGAGATGCCGGTAAAAATGCAACTACAGGTGTGGGGGCGTCTTTAGCGGTATCTGGAACCCAAGTGTGAAACGGCATAGCACCTGCCTTGGCAAAGGCACCCGCTGCAAGACACATATATGCTAAAACTGTTACCTTTGTATTTAAAGTTATACTTATCTCATCCATCTGAAGTGAACCTGTAAGGCGCCATACAATAGCCAGTCCAAGAAGCATAAGAGCATCTGTACCACCAATTATTATAAATGCTTTCTTCGCCGTATAAGATGCATTTTCAGTTTGAGCAAATCCTATTAATAAATATAAAAGAAGCCCTAAAAATCCCCAGAATACCATAAAAAGAATAAGATTATTGGAAAAGACAGCCCCAAGTGAACTTATAAAAGTAAGGATCAAATAAGAATAATAGTAAATTAGTCTTTTTCTCTGCCGCATAAACCCAAAAGAATAAATAGTAATTAGCAGGAAAAATATTCCAATAAATATTCCCACAAACATGGATAGATTATCGAATTTAAAAAATTGCGTAGTTAAATTCATTTAACTCCCATCTTATTTCTTAATATCTCAGTCTTTTTTCGAGAAAGTTTAATTAAGTCTTCTCCACTATATATCTTCTTCCCTCTAATGTTACGTATAGCCGTCATTCTTTCTGTACAACAATAGCAAGGATCTATAGCAGCTAAAATTATCGTCGCATCTGAAATGTATTCACCTATAACAGTAGCTTTACATGTAGGGAGGTTCATAAATGTAGGCGCTCTTACCTTATGACGGACAGGCCTGTTTGTACCATCACTTCTGACATAATGAAAACATTCTCCTCTTGGTGCTTCGATAATTCCTATACCCTCACCAGGAGGAATATCTTTAATATTAGCATCTATTTCACCGCCTGGGAGGTTTAAAAAACAGTTCTTTATTATCCTTATTGACTCAAAAACCTCCAATATTCTTACCACCAATTTATCAAAAACATCACCGTTATGAGTAACTATCATATCCCACTCTACTTTATCATAAGCTCCGTAAGGGGAGTCTTTTCTCACATCTCTGGCTACACCTGATGCCCTTGCGGTAGGGCCAAGTGCACAATAGTTTATAGCTTCTTCTTTTGAAAGAATGCCTATTCCTTTCGTCCGAGCATGTATAACCGGATCGTCTATGACTGCTTTTTTCAGCATCTCCAATGTAGGCACGATAGAATCCATCTTTTTAATAACCACTGGTATATCTTCAGATTTTATATCTCTTCGTATACCTCCGGGCTTAAACATAGCATAATTATTTCTGTTCCCGGTTAATATCTCCATCACATCAAGAATCTCTTCTCGTAGCTTCCATACCCACATATATACAGTATTATATCCTAAGAAATGGCCGGCAAGACCTAACCATAGTAGATGTGAGTGTATCCTTTCACCTTCAGCTATTATAGTCCTTATATATTTAGCCCTCTCTGGCACCTCTATAGAAATAATATCTTCTACTGCTCTCGTATAGGCAAAGGGATGACTTGTTGAACATATACCGCAAATTCTCTCTATCACAAAAGTTGATTGATCGAATGACTTCATTTCAGAAAGTTTCTCTATCCCTCTATGATTGTATCCAATTCGTACATCAACATCTACGACTTTTTCTCCTTCAACAGTAAGTATAAAGAATTCCGGCTCCTCCTGTAGTGGATGATACGGTCCTATTGGTACTATTGTTTTTGCCATCATTATACTCCTCTATCCCTTATAGCATTCTTATCCCACTCTTTATAATCTCTTCTTAATGGATAAACACCCTCTGGCCAGTCGTCTGGCAAAAGAAGTCTCTTCAAATCGGGATGACCCTTAAAATTTATACCTAAGATTTCATGTATCTCTCTTTCTATCCAATTTGCACCTTCAAAAACAGGAACAAGAGAATCTATTTCGAGTTTTGGTTTTTGTAATTTTACTCTCAAAGAAATCAACAGGTTAATATCCTCAATCAAAAAATGATAAAGAATCTCCATATGATTCCGCATATCTACACCGGAGGCAGTATTGAATCGTGCTTTTAAATCTTTAAAAATATAGCTCGCAACTTTAACTAATGATTCGTGTTTAATTTCAATATATACCCTCTTAGGAGATTTATCTACAACCTCGATTACGTCGTCTTTAAATATTTTCCTTAAATTATGCAAAATTTCTTCACGTTTCATAATTCAAATCCCTTTTCGTTCAGTATGACTCCTAATACAACTAAATGATTCATTTTTTCATTGTATCTTTTTTAACTTTCTCAATTAACTTTACTACGCCGGCAATAATTGCCTCTGGCTTTGGGGGGCAACCCGGTATATAGACATCAACAGGAATAATTTTATCTATTGGAACAGGACAGTTATAACTATGAATAAACATACCTCTTGATAAAGCACATTCTCCTACTGCTACCACCAGGCATGGCTTTGGTATCTGTTCATATAGTCTTTTTGCCCTTTCCATCGACTTCCGATTACCTGAACCAGTAATTAAAAGAACATCGGCGTGTTTTATACTCCCTACAAGAAGCATACCAAACCGTTCGATATCGAATCTCGGAGTAAGGCAGTCCAGTATTTCAATATCGCAATTGTTGCAGCTACCGGTAGACAAATGAAATACCCACGGCGATTTTAGAAGTGCTTTTAATTTTATACTCATATCATCTTCCTAATAATGCCAATATTATAGCTATTATAGCAATTATAGTTATAGGCCCCCAGAAAAACTTGACGGCCTGGTCAATCCTTACACGGGGATTGGTATTTCTTATAACCGTCATTAGGGCGACTAACCCAATATATTTTAACACACCATACAATAGATGTATGCCATCAAACCTTAAACCACCCATAAATACAATTATTAAAAAGAATGGAACTGTAAACATAAGCATATTCTTCATAAGTCTATAAATAGCAAGTCCAGAACCCGAATATTCTATTAATGGACCACCTACGATCTCCGTCTCTGCCTCAGGGATATCAAAGGGAACTAGCGCTAATTTCGCCTGCATACATATTATTGCCACAATTAGTGCTAAAGTACCAGACCAACTTTTAACAAACGCCCCATTCTGTGCTTGAAAAGTTAATATCTCACCAAGTCTAAATGTAAATCCAGATTTTATTACTGTAACTAATATTGCAAGTATAAAAGGAAGTTCATAACTTAATATAAGCTTCATCTCTCTTGATGCACCTAAACTTGCAAGTGGATTTCTTGATGCAAAACCACCCATAATAATACTAATAGAAGGAATAACCAAAAGATATAATACTACTATCAAATCACCTAAAAAACTCTTTGCAGGATAAATATTATTTATCCACAATAAAGTAGATACTAATATCACACTTGCAAATCCAATAACTGGGGCAATCAAGAACGTTATCTTTGATGAACCTGTGGGAATGAGTGTTTCCTTACCTAAAAGCTTTACAATATCTATCAATGGTTGTAAAAGAGGTGGACCCACACGATATTGAACCTTCGCTGTAACCTTTCTATCTATCCAGCTGGCTAAAAGCCCAATAATAGCTGTTAATAGAAATCCAAAAAATAAAAAATAAAAAATATAAATCATGCTTTCTCTCTATTCCAATGAATTGAGTGAACTATAATATTATCACCAACTAAAAAAGTATTCTCATCCAGTTTGATATCGCCCCTTTTCAAACTTAATGCCCCATAAGGACAGCTCTTTACACATAACAATTCATCTTTCTGGTCTCTTCTATCAAGACAAAAATCACAATTATGAATTAATAACGGAACATTTTCAGGATATATTGTGCCATAAGGACAAGCATAGGAACATGATTTACAGCTTATACATCTCATATTGTGTCTTATCAACAATTTATCTTCTTGTTGTTCAATTGCCTCTACCGGACAAGCATTAACACAGTGCGGCTCTTCGCACTTACGGCATACCAATGCATAGGTTACAAGCTCTATAATAGAAATAATCCCATTATTACCTGGATGATAAAAATAACTACAATTGATAACACACTCTTTACACTCACCAGAGTTACAAATATCAAGATCTATAAAAAGTCTTAAATCTTTGCCTTTTTTCGGTTTAATATTTAATTTTCCCTGATGAATTTGTTCTGCACTTGTGTTCATTTTTAATCCCATATGTTTGAAAAATCTTTTATCTTATCATAACTAAAAACAGGACCATCTTTGCAAACATAATATATTCCTAATCTACAATGGCCACATTTCCCTATTCCGCATGACATATTCTTCTCCATAGAAAGATAAATATTTTCTGCTTTAAAACCCATTTCAATTAATTTTTTAGTCGAAAACTTCATCATTACTGGTGGTCCACACACAATAGCAATACCATTTTCATAATCCATATCTGCATCTTCTAAAATGGTAGTTACAACACCTATATTCCCTTTCCACCCGCTATCACTTTTGTCTACAGTAAGTTTTATATCCAAATCTTTTCGTTTAGCCCAATCAGCTATTTCACCTCTATATAGCAACTCCTGAGGTGTCTTGCAACCACCTCTAAAAAATAATTTTTTAAATTCTCCACTCCTATCAAAAAGCTCATACATCAAACTTCTAATAGGTGCAAATCCGCATCCACCGCTTACAACTAATATTTCCTTGCCTTTAAACCTATCCATAGGATAACCTTTCCCGAAAGGTCCTCTCACACCTACAATATCACCATTTTTAAGTTCATGAACCTTTTTGGTAACCTTGCCTACATTCATAATAGTAATTTCCATTATATCCTTCATAGCAGGCCTTGATGAAGGGGTAAAAGGAGCCTCACCAATCCCCGGAATGGTCAGCTCTATAAACTGGCCTGTTTCAAATTTTATCGGTTCTTCTGGTACAATCCTTATCGTCTTTATAGTAGGTGTCTCAGATATGACTCCTGTAATTTCAGCCCTAATAGGCCTATACGGATTTTTAATCTTATACATCATACACCAATCTCTTAAGGACTTTTCTTATATCTATTTTTGCCGGACATGCAGATATACAACGGCCACAACCTGTACAAGCATAAATGTTAGCAACTTTTGGGAAAAAATCAAATTTCTTTTCAAATCGATTTCTTAATCTCATCCATAATTCTGGTCGGGGATTTGCCCCCCCTGCAACTTGAGCAAAATCTTTTATCATACAGGAGTCCCAAATACGCAAACGTGCCATCTGATTTTCGCTTTTTTGGTCATAAAGTAAAAAACAGTGGCACGTAGGACAGATTGTATTACACGCTCCGCACTCGACACACTTGTCCGCTTCATCAGCCCATATATCTGATTCATATCCTCTTTCAATAATACCCTTAAATAAATCCTGATAAGGGATTTTGTTTTCTTTTATATTTTTTTCGACTGATTTAGTAACTTTTTCTCTTTGTTCGTTTCTTTGGGAAAGGAATTTATCTTTTGTTTCTTCAAAAAGAGAAGAATATTTTTCAACAAGCCTCTTACCCTTTGGCGAGCCAACCTCAACAATAAAATCCTCTCGCACCGCAGAAAGATTTATATCAAAATTTTCAAGGGGATAAGGTTTAACATTTAGGGCAAGACAAAAACATGTATCTATAGCAGAAGTACAATCGGCAGAAATAATAAGGTTCTCTTTACGCCTATTAATATAGAAAGGATCTTGAAAATCATGATTTTTGAATACATAATCATGTATTTTAAATCCTTTAAGATCGCAAGCTTTCACACCAACTATACAATAAGGTTTTTGGCTTGTATGAGGAATATCAGACTTGAAGTTTTCGGCAACGATTTCTCGTGCACGGAAGAAAAAGGATTTTAGTGGTTCAAAGGCTCGTACCTCACCGATAACAATATCATCAGTGAAGTCTATATACTTTTTATAAAAATACCGATCGCCTTTTTTAACAGGGACGTAAACCTCGTAATCGTCCTTTAAATTTTCGAGAAATTTTGCAAAATTACTAGAAGAAATATACTGCATATTAGTACTTCCCCTTGTGAAGTAATTGCAACATTTTAGTTTTCTTAAACTTATATTATTTATTTAAGCACTTTTTTAATATTCTCTTTATCTAAATTCTTTGGTTCTTGCCTAAAATATACATTAACTACTGATTTTCATTTTTATTAAATCACCTAATATTATTTTGTGAAAATTATCACAAATCAAAATACAAAATTATTATATCACTAAGACAAGTAGTATGTCAACCATTCAAATTCAATAGATAGATCTACATTATGTATTTTAATTTTCGGGGGTAATATGACATGGACGGGGGCAAAATTTAAAATGGCTTTAATACCACCTGTTACCATTTTATCTACCACTTCCTGAACTGAATCAGCTGGTACCACTATTATCCCAATACTTATATTCTCCGTCTGGATAAATTTTTCTATCTCTTTTATATTATAAATAAAAATATGGCCAAGTCTCTTGCCTATTTTTGAGGGATTATTATCAAAAATCCCCTTGATTATAAAGCCCCTTTTCTGAAAGCCTTTATATCTTACTAAGGCTTTTCCTAAATTTCCTGCTCCGGCAATGATAACTGACCACTTTTTATCTAATCCCAATATCTTTTTTAATTCTTTTCCAAGATTTATTACGGGATATCCGATTCCTCTTTTACCAAATTCTCCAAAATAAGCCAAATCTTTACGAATTTGTGCTGAATTTATTCCAGTCATTTCGGCAATTTCAGATGAAGAAATATATTTTGGCTCTTTTTTATCTATATTTTCAATTAATTTTTCTAAACAACGATGGTATATAGATAGCCTGTTTATAGTAACGGAAGGAATATTTTTTCTCTTCAAAGTTATTTTTCCTTTTCCTATCTACTTGTTATCCATATTTCATAACCTAATTTCTTCAATTTCTCTGAAATTGCTTTGGCCTCATTTGAAGTTTTAAATTCCCCTACTTGAACCTTGTAAAGGGTTTTCCCCTTAATTACATAAGTCTGGTATCCTTTGTCTCTTATCTCTTTAGCTAACTTCTGGGCACCTTCTTCTTTTGAAAGAGCTACAACCTGAACAGTATACACCTTCTTATCTGAAACTGTTTCAGACTCCTCTATTATCTTTACTTCTGGTTCTACTTCTGAAGTTTTAACCGTGCTCGGCTCAGTAAGTGGTGGCTTCTCTTCTGGAGTAACCTCTTTTTTTATTTCTTCCTCAGGAGATTTCTCCTTTTCTTCAACCTTTTCCACTGTCTCCTTTTGGGGTAACTCAACAGGAACTTTTATGACAGGAGATTCTACTTTCTCTTCTTCCACAATTGTCGGCTCCTCAGGAGGAATATAACTCCTATCCCTGGCTAAATTAAAAGCCACACCCAAAATTATTATCGCACCTATCAAGATAATAAAGGTTTCCAGATTACTTCTGCTTTTCCTCTTATAAATCCTACTCGCTTTTCTCATATTAAATCATACTCCTATACTAACTTTTGGATAGATAAAAGTTTATATCTTATTTTTTATATTATATACCAATTTACTTTAATAATTCTACAAAAATTTTTAAAATCCTTCTTTTTTCTTTTTTAATCTATATATATTACTCAATTTGTTAAATATTTTTTATTATGATAACATAATTAGTGAATAGTTCACGAATACACAGACATCGTGAACTCCTAATGATAATAAAGTATCTAGACATAGCGAACTCTAGAGATTGAACCTTGATAAATCAATAGAGCCTTTTGGTAAAATGTTAGGAGTGTTCTATTGTTTAGAATTTTTAATTTTCAGTAAGTTTTTCTATCACATATAGAATGCTTAAACTATTTAAAAATAAGGTTCTAACTTTACCAAGGCTCTAATAGATCTCCTTAGGAGATTCACCATTTTCGTATCTTTTTATAGCTTGTTCTCGTAATTCTTTGATATTCATACTGACCTCCTTTTTTAAGGCCAGTATAGAATATTTATACCAGTATAGTTCACGATGTGTGTAAACTTTTTTTCATTAAGGTTCGCGATGTCTGTGTATTTGTCAACTATTCACTAACGACTAGTTTACCATATCTTTCCCTAATATTATAACTAAATCTAAATTAGCATTGGTTTGATATTCTTTAACAA
>CAZWFH010000058.1:0-8737 GCA_964632105.1 uncultured Atribacterota bacterium | reverse complement strand
AATCCTCATTTTGAAAATACAGGACATCAAAACCTAAAATCCTGAGCAAAATTGCTAATTTTTGCAATCTATAAACTACAAAGCGATTTTCTTTCATAAGCCTAAATTAGGAAGTTATTCCCTCTTAAAATTTTTTGTAGGGTTCGGTTTTATACGACTCGGCTTATTTTGGTAATTTTCTTTAACGGGTTCGATAAATCGAACCCCTACATCCTAAAATCGTAGAATCTTTTCTATTCTATCCAACCCTTCTTTAATATCTTCTAAAGATGCAGCATAAGACAATCTTAGATATCCTTCTGCTTCAAATGCACTACCCGGAATTAAAGCAACTTCCGCTTCCTTTAAAATAAAATTAGAGAGATCAAATGAATTACTAATCTTCTTGCCATTATATTCAATTCCTCTTTCCAATATTTTATTTACATTAGGAAAGGCATAAAAAGCTCCGGCTGGGGTAAGACACGAAATTCCTTCTATTTCATTTAGTCTTTTTATCGTATATTTCCTTCGCTCATCGAATGCTTTTCTCATTTCTTCGATAGTATCTTGTTTCCCGTTTAAAGCTTCCACGCTGGCTTTTTGAGCAATAGAATTGGGATTAGAAGTACTGTGCCCCTGAATTTTAGACATTCCCTTGATAATCTCTTCCGGACCTGCAGCGTAGCCAATTCTCCAGCCAGTCATAGCATAAGATTTGGATACACCATTTATAGTAATAATTTTTTCTTTTATCTCATTACTTAAGGAAGCCATGCTTAAATGTTTTACATTATTATAAACTAATTTTTCGTATATTTCATCACATATACAATAGATGTTGTATTTTGTGAGAAGCTGAGCTATCTTTTTTAATTCTTCCGGGTCATAAACTGCACCAGTAGGATTATTCGGGCTGTTCAAAATAATTAATTTAGTTCTTGAAGTTATCTTTTCTTCAACCTGAGCAGTAGATAATTTAAAATCTTCCTCTTGATGGGTAATAATAAAGACTGGGACTGCTCCCGCAAATTTAATCTGTTCTGTATAACTAACCCAGCAGGGAGTAGGCAACAATACCTCGTCACCTGGATCGCAAATAGTTAAAATTGCGTTAAAAAGGCATTGTTTTGCTCCGGTAGACACAATTATCTCTGAATTTTTATACTCTATTTCGTTATCTTTCTTAAGTTTTTCTACTATAG
Organism: uncultured Atribacterota bacterium; assembly: GCA_964632105.1. GTDB lineage: Bacteria > Atribacterota > Phoenicimicrobiia > Phoenicimicrobiales > Phoenicimicrobiaceae > Sediminicultor. The sequence continues at coordinate 7,553 of CAZWFH010000058.1, read as the reverse complement.
CTTCTTTAAGTTCAATTATTCCTGAACTCGCCGTGTAGTGGCTAAAACCTTCTCTAATAGCAGAAATAGCCTCTTCTCTAATATTTTCTGGGGTACCAAAGTCAGGCTCACCTGCTGCAAAACTGATTACTTTCTTCCCTTCCCGTTTCATTTTCAATGCTTGTGCAGTAATAGACAAAGTTTGGGATGGATTTATATTTTTTACTCTTTCCGAAATAGTCATCTTTTCCCTTCCTTTCTGGTAAAAATGAAACTTTTGTGCCAGGCACTTTTATTTCATTTTTAGATATAATCAAGCCAACTTAAGTATTTATCTTCTTTCCCTTTAGCGATATCGAAGAACTTCTTTTGAATATTTTCAGTTACCGGTCCACGCTTTCCTTCGCCAATCTGGTAATTATCAATCTCTCTAATAGGAGTAACTTCAGCAGCCGTTCCAGAGAAAAATACTTCATCAGAGATATAAAGTTCATCTCTTCCGATACGCTTTTCTTTAACTTGATAACCCATATCTTGAGCAATTTTTATTATTGCATCACGAGTAATTCCTTCTAATACTGTATTAGTAGGAGTGGCATAAATTATTCCATTTCTAATCCAAAATAAATTTTCTCCTGAGCCCTCAGTCACATAACCATCTGTATCTAATAAAATTGCTTCATCAACTCCTGCTTCAATTGCTTCCATCTTGGCAAAGATAGAATTAACATAACCTCCACATATTTTAGCTTTTTGAGAAGTTGAATTTATATAACTTCTGGCATAACTTGAAATTTTGGTTCTAATTCCTTTAGCTAAGGCCTCTTCACCCAAATATGCACCCCATTCCCAGACCGCAATGGTACAATTTACCGGGCATTTGAAGGGATTTACCCCCAATTCTTTAAACCCACGATAGATTAAAGGACGGATATAACCACTTTTAAGTTTATTTACTTTAATAGTATCTTTGACCGCCTGCCTAAATTCTTCTTTAGAATAGGGAATAACCATTTTTAATATCTTTGCTGAATTAAATAGCCGGTCAATATGTTCTTTTAATCTAAAAACTGCTGTCCCGCTCTCGGTCTCGTAAGCCCTTATACCTTCAAACACTCCACTTCCATAATGTAGAGCATGGGTACATACATGAACTTGAGCTTTATCCCAATCAACCATCTTCCCATCCATCCAAATTTTTTCTGCTTTCATCTTTGTTTACCTCCTTCAAAAACTAAATTTAGAATAATTTTAACACATTTTTACGATAATTGCATACTATTAATTCGTATCTCGTATCTCGTGAATCGTATTTCGTTTTTTAGCGTATAACGTATAGAATTTGGGTTGTAATCACACAATGCTAATTAAATATTTTTATTCCAATTCTTCTAACTTTACTTTTTGGATTTTGAAATTATCACTATTTAGAATGATTTTAGCTGTTTTTTCTACTTTTTCTGGGGAGCCAGTAGTATAATAATTTTCTTCGCCCTTACCTTCTTCTTTTAAAATTCCCTTTTGGATGAGAACTTCTTTTAAAATTAATGAGGAGCTGACAGATGGATCAACTAATATTACTCCTGGACCCATAATATCTGATATTACCTTTTTTAAAAAAGAATAGTGTGTACAGCCTAATATTAAAGTGTCAATTTGCGCATCTTTTAAAGGTTTAAGATACTCTCGGGCAACTTCGTAGGTTTTAGGTGCAGTAAATTTACCGGCCTCAACTATAGAGACAAATTCGGGACAAAAATTAGAAAAAACTTTTATTTCGGGGGCAATTCTTTTAACTTCTTTAGGATAAGCTCCATTTTTTGTGGTAAATTCAGTGGCGATAACTCCGATCCTTTTGTTTGAAGTCTTCTTTATGGCATCCTGAACTGCAGGCTGGATAACACCAATTATAGGAATAGAAAAATATTCTCTTGCTTTTTTGAGGCTAGCAGCTGTAGCTGTATTGCAAGCTATAACACAGATTTTAATTTTTTTCTTTATAAGAAAATTAATTATTTGAAGAGTATAATCTATAAGTTCATCTTGATTTTTTTCACCATAGGGTTGACGCTGGTTATCAGCAAAATATTCAATGTCTTCTCGGGGAAGCAATTTTTTAACTTCTTTTACTACCGATAAACCACCTAAACCCGAATCCAAAAAACCAACCGGTTGCTTTCTCATTTTAAACCTCTTTCTCTTGTAAAGCAATTATGATAAAAAGTATCGAGTATATAGTATCGAGTATCGAGTTAAAAAAGAGAAAGAAAAGATAGAAAAAAGTAGCATTCCTCTTTCTGTCTAACTACCCCACTAAAGTTTACACTAACTCTATCTTTATCCCTCATTATTTATTTATAAGAAATTTTATATTTTTAATACATACAGGGGGATAAGCTTGGCAGTTACTTCAGCCAAACCCAACTCCAGGGTTCGCAAAACCACCATTCTCCCTCTATAATCATAGGGCATTTCTCGAACATCTTTAATTACTTTCTTGCCTCGATCATTAGCAAGATCCATTAAGAAATATCTCTGCCCGTTATTTTCAATCACCTTTAACACATTTAATAGATCGGGGAAATGATATCCTCCGCCGTGCGGAACTACATTGGCATTTTTAAGTCTCTTCATCAAACCAAGTTTTTTGGCTCTTTTTTCAAAACCTAAATTTTCAATCTGTTCTTTTGTAAAAGAGGGTTTACCATATACCAGGTATGCCGGCAAGTCTCCTCGTAAAGCAATGGGTAAAATCTTGTTATCTTTTATATTGTGACAACCTAAGAGCATAGTGTTTATATCTGCTAATCCCTGGTGAGTTTCATTGGCAATTATTTCAAAATCTCCAAACAATCTTTTAGCAAATTCAATTCTTCTCTTTTTAGAAAAATCATCAACGAATTTATATTGTTCGTAATAATCTGAGGCTTTTTTACCAGTTAAAAATCTAATTTTACCGAAAGGGGTGTCCATTTTTTCAGCAATATTTTCTAATCCTTTGCTCCGATAATAGTATAAACCATAACCTTTCTGATTATCATTTCTTAATTCATCACCAGCACCATGGATAATAAACATATAAGGGGAAAAATCTTCTATCCCCATTATATTTCTCACTTTAAATACATCGATAAAGTGGTTGCCTTTAGCAAAATCCCAGACTACCTCTATGCCATTAACTTTTATATTGGAGGATTTTACAGAAATTGTGGTCACTTTATCGATTAAAGTTTCTATTTCGGGAAGTTCTTCTAAACCACCAACTAACATGCCACAGGCATTAGGTAAAACATCTAATACCATTAATTCTGAAGTCCCATTTCCCCATTCAATTTTTCCTCCATAACTAAAACCATTCTTCCATCTTTCTACATTTCGGGTGATAGTAGCATCTGGGGTAGATATAAAAGTAGCATCTGCTTTTAAACCGAGCTTTTCCTGGAGATAGTGAATCTTGGCTATTCCATAAACCATATTGGCTGTACATAATTTCATACCATTATCATTGATTCCAGTCATAAAGAGATGATCTTTAGCTCTGCTTAGATATTCTTCTCTATCCATTTTTATTTCCTTTCTGTGTATCTTTTACATCCCCAGCCGCTGTTCAGCTGCATGTAAAATAGCTTTCAGCATTTTCGAATATGACATACCAGCGAGTTTTGCCATCTTCGCAAGATGGCCATCCCAACACCAACCTGGATTTGGATTTACTTCAAGTAATTTCGGATTTCCCCTTTGGTCTAATCTCCAATCAAAACGGGTATAATCTCTACATTCAAGCCTCTCAAATAATTTTAGACAACAAGCTACAATAGATTTTTCTGTCTCTTTAGGAAGAGTGGCATGAATAGATTTAATATTCCAATAAGGTGAATTAGGGAGCCATTTAGATTCATAGCCACAAATTTGGGGCAACCCCTTTGGAAGTATCGAATAATCTTGTTCAATAATTGGTAATACTGTATACTACTCTGGAGAATTTCCTATAATACACACACTAAGGTCTTTTCCAGTAAGAAATTCCTCTACAATTATAGATTTATCATAGCCAAAATTTTCCCTTATTTCTGTAATAGCATTTAAGAATTCCTCAGAGTTGGTTGCCACACTTCTTTGGGTAATTCCAAAACTTGAATCCCCAAAATTTGGCTTAATTATTACAGGAAAATCAAAGGGAAGCTTAAAGGTTATATCTTGTGGCTTTATAAAAAAAGCTTCTGGAACAGAAATTCCCATTTCTTTTGCAATACCACGCACCAACGATTTATCATAACAAAAAGCAAGACATTGTGGGGCGGCACCAGTATAAGGAATACCAAGAACTTCTAAAATGGCAGGAATATGAAGTTCTTGATTAGCAATATTTTTATAACCTTCATCGCATAAATTGAAAACAATATCTATTTTTGTTTTCAATTTCTTTAGGTTATGAATAATATTATCGTGATTATCAAGATAGGTAAATTGGTAACGCTTTAATTCTCTTAATGATCCTTTCATTTGATTAATTGTATAAAAATCATCATCATAAATACGTAATGGTTTCAGGGGATCAGGTTTTGTAGGGTCACCTAAGAGGACAACTACATTTTTTTGTAATCCTTTCCTTTTCTTTAACAGAGCCCATTCTTTCTTGATTAAAGCTGTTACAATGATACGTTTTTCCATCATTCCTAAATCCTGGTTCCGCTGCGAATCAGTTGATATTGTACTATGCATGGTAATATCGCTAAAACCTTCTTTCTTTAGTATTTCAATTAAACTCTCTCGAGTATAGAGTCTTTCTGCATAAAATTGATCAGCAATAATACCCTTTTATACGTGGCTAACTACTTCTCTCGAGATTAGTTTCTGTTTATCTAATGAAAGTGAACGTTCTCGACAGACAAAATGCTTCTTGTCTATCCATTCCCAGGATCTGGGTTGAAAGCGTTCTCTTAAGTATCCTCCATCAGTAACATCAATAAGGAATCGTCCCCAGGGTTTTAGAACTCTGAAAACCTCCTTTAGTACTCTCATATCATCTTGAATTGTTTCAAAATAACCAAAACTGTTCCCCAGGAGCATAACTACATCAAAGGTATCAGGTAGGTATGGCAACTTTCGGGCATCTCCTTCTCTAAACTTAACATTAAGACCTTCTTTTTTCTTATAGTCCTTAGCTTTTTGTATCAGATAATGGGAGCGATCTAGCCCTTCTACCAGGTTAAACCCTCTCCTGGTTAGTTCTAAAGAGTGACGTCCCTGTCCGCAACAGAGATCTAAAATTCTATGTTCGGGGGAAAGATTCAGAATATCTGTAAATAGGTCAACTTCCTGGCAAGTTATATTTGGATCATCTACTACATCCGCATCAGTTTTTAAGTATAGGGAATTAAAAATGTGTTGCCACCAATCTGGACGAATGTACTCCTCAAGATTGGAGACAGGACCTAATATTTTTCTTTGTTTTTTGCCATTTTCCATACTTTGCTGAGACTTATTATTCGCAGACATTTTTTTATTCATATCCTTTCCTCTCCTGCTCGAAAATATGATAAACAAAATTAAAGAATTATCGCTATAAACAGATCAAAAATAAAATAAGGGATTAATATATAATACTATTACTGCTTATACTCTTGAACAAAGGTGGGAAGATTAAAGGCTGCTCTATGGATATCTTTATTATAATATTTTAAATCAGTAAGCTTTAAAGCTTCTGTTTCGTTAAAGTCGTTTATGGGGTAGTATTTTTTAGAACAGAACGTAAATCCAATCATCCCACTGGGATAGGTAGGCACTAAAGTATAATAATATTCTGAAATGGGATATATATCTTTTATAAAGGAGAATAGTGATTTAATTATTTTTTGATGATAGAAGAATGATTCTGCTTGAGTAACTACAATTCCATTATTTTTTAAGGATTGGGACATTGCTTCGTAAAATTCTTTTCTGAATAAAACTTCAGCAGGACCTATGGGATCAGAAGAATCAACGATAATTAGGTCATATTCATTCTTATGATCTTTTATGAATTTATTCCCATCCTTACAGTATATTTTTACTCTGGGATCATCTAAACTATTAGCCAAATAAGGAAAATGTCTTTTAGATATCTCTATTACTTTCTCATCAATCTCACAGACATCTACTTCTTTAACATTATCGTGTTTTAATATTTCCCTTACTGTTCCTCCATCTCCTCCTCCAATTACCAGAACTTTTTGAGCTTTTGAATGGACACATAAAGGGACATGGGCAATCATTTCGTGATAACAGAATTCATCTGCTTCAGTAAACATAATTACCTCATCGATGAGTAAAATCTTACCAAAGGACTGACTCTCTACAACTTCAATCTCTTGAAATTTTGATTTTACCTTTTCGAGAGATTTTGTAATCTTTATCTTTAAAGCCCTTCCGTTTTCAATTTCTAATTTTTCTTCTATCCATATATCTTTATTATTCAAATCAATTAGCTCCTTAAAATATAATGCATTTTAACTTCTTTTGCTTCGAAAAATTTCTTGGTAAATTCTACTGCCACTGTTGGCTCATAATATTTACAACTGAATATATCTATATAGGCATTATTACTCTTATTAGCAAAGTGTCCTGAAATCAAAGAAGTTTCTATCAATTGAATCATAGAATAACCGGCAACTTTTTCATCCTCACCAAAATTTACAATTTGAGTTTCTCCGAATTGCTTCATTTCGATTAATTCACAAAGCTCATCAACATATCTTTTTATAGCTCTGGCATCTCTTATAGTTTTAGGGTTACATTCATAAAGATCCACACTAGTTAATAATCCCCAGGCATTGGTATCGTAAAATTCTTTCTTTATATTACGCATTTTTCAGATACCTCCGGTTTATGTAAAAGTTTTACTGGAAAATTCAAAATACCTCTCTTTACTTCTGTAACCGAAATTGAACCCGCTCCTAATTCTTCTTTAAGAAAATCCAATGCTTTTTCACTTTTAATTTCAGTTCCACAGGTAAATATATCTAAAGCACAATAGCCATATTCAGGCCAGGTGTGAATGGAAAAATGGGATTCGGAAATTACCACCACCCCACTTACTCCATGAGGAAAGAATTTATGGAAGGTCGAATTTAGAGCGGTTGCTCCTGAAATCTTTACTGCTTCTAACAGTAGTTCTTCTATTTTTACAACATTGTTAATTAAACTGGTATTGCAATTATAAAGTTCTACTAATAAATGATTCCCCAAGTAGTTCATTCCTTAACTTCGCGATATATGACGATATATCGCCCCCCCTTCTTTAAAAAATTAGCTGCATATATCATCTACTTTCTTGATATTTCGCAGTATTAAAAAATCATTAAAATACAAAAGATAATATATCAAAATTTCTGCAATTAATCAATATATTTTAATATATTTTTTAATTTTTTTTATAAAAAAAATGAGGAGAGAGTATAAGTGTGTTGTACATGTTATTTTTTATTGTTTTTTCTCTATTTTATCTCTAAAAATTTATTGTCCAGATAATTCTATTGGTCAAATACTCTGATAAATATTGGGTCTATATTTTTTAGATAAGTCTGATAATCAAA
>CAZWFH010000057.1:0-8764 GCA_964632105.1 uncultured Atribacterota bacterium | reverse complement strand
ATGGAGAAAAATTATTTGAATTATTCTTTACCTGGGTAGAAAAAGTGAATTGGACAAAACTTCAGATAAGAGATTTTATAGCAATATACGCAAAAGAATATCAAGAAATATTTATTGATATTCTTTATTGTTTTCATAAATATGAAGTAAATAAAAATATTGAAACAGAAGAACTTGTAGACCAACTTTATGGCTCAACGATAGAAAATATGGAATCTCCCGAGAAAGCGGTGGGTCACTTAACTATAATAATGGAAACGGTTATATTGTCATATTTAAAATGGTTGGGAATAATCAATATCCAAAAGGAAAAATAATCCCGGGGATAGGAATTGGTTGGATTAAAAAATTTTGGGTTACTCCAAAGGGAAAAAACTTAATTAATAGATTAATAGATTATTATATTAAAATAGGGAAGATAAAATAAATATAAACCAAACTTAAAAATAAATGTGTCAAGAGACAGTTTTGTACCCTGCCTCTTGACACATTTATTATAGATTATAGAGGGTAAAATCATAAAAATTGAAAAGATAATACATTCAAAGTGAAAAATCATTCAAAAGCATTTTGGAATAAAGTGGGAATCTTAGACCCGGAATATAAAGAACATAAAGATTGGTTGAAAAATAATGGGCATTTATTGAGGTTGGGATAAGAAGCAGATGCAGAATATAGAGGTTAGGGAAATTTGATGAGTAAGCAAAGGAGATAGCAGATGTTTTTACCCACTACCAGAGCAGAGATGAAAAAATTATCCTGGGATAGTTTGGATGTAATTATTGTAACCGGGGATACCTATATAGACAGTCCTTACATCGGAGCAGCGGTTATAGGAAAGGTGCTTTATGCAGCAGGTTATAAGGTGGGTATTATCGCTCAGCCAGATACAGAGGGTGAGAAAAATATCACCAGACTTGGAGAGCCTGCTCTCTTCTGGGGAGTCACTGCCGGTTCGGTAGATTCGATGGTAGCCAATTATACTGCTCTCAAGAAGAGGAGGAGGAAGGATGATTTCACTCCCGGAGAAAAAAATACTAAAAGGCCTGACCGGGCAGCTATAGTCTATTCTAATCTGATAAGAAAATATTTTAAAAATACCAAACCGATTATCCTGGGAGGGATAGAAGCGAGTCTGCGCCGAATAGCCCATTATGATTATTGGGATAACAAAATAAGGAGGGCAATACTTTTTGATGCCAAGGCCGATATTTTAGTCTATGGTATGGGAGAAAAACCTGTTTTGAAGTTAGCCAATAATTTAAAGACCGGTAAGGACTGGAAAGATATCAGAGGGATATGCTACATCTCTCCTCATCCTAAAGAAGAATATACAATACTCCCTTCTTATCAGGAGATTAAAGAAGATAAGAAAAAATTTACCTCTATGTTCCATACTTTTTATGTAAACAATGACCCTCTAACTGCCAGAGGATTATGTCAGCAACAGGATAACAGATATTTAATTCAAAATCCCCCGGCTTATCCTCTTACCCAGAAGGAACTGGATAGGGTTCATGATTTGCCCTACGAAAGAGAAGTCCACCCTTTTTATAAAAAAGAGGGAGAAGTAAAAGCCCTGGAGACTATAAAATTTTCTATTACTACTCACCGTGGTTGTTACGGGGAGTGCAATTTCTGTTCCATAACCGTCCATCAGGGTAAGGTTATCCAGGGAAGGAGTGAAAAGTCGATTTTAAAAGAAGCGAAATTATTGACCAAATTGAGGGATTTCAAGGGGTATATTTTAGATGTGGGCGGACCTACGGCTAATATGTATGGCATAGAATGCCGCAAGAAATTAAAGTCGGGAAGCTGTACTAATAAGAGATGCCTGTATCCCCAAATTTGCCCGAATCTAAAAGTAAATCATAAAAGACAGATGGAAATTCTAAAGAAGGTAAGGCAGATTGAAGGAGTAAAGAAAGTTTTTGTTGCTTCAGGGATACGCTATGATATGTTATTAGGTGACCAAAAATATGGAGAAAAGTATTTACGCGAATTAGTTAAGTATCACGTCTCAGGCCAGCTGAAAATTGCCCCTGAACATACGGAAAATAATGTATTGGAAAAAATGGGCAAACCTGACCAGGGATATCTAAAAAGATTTAGAGATAAATTTATACAGATAAATAAAGAACAGAGGAAGAAACAATTTTTAACCTATTATTTAATCGCAGCTCATCCGGGATGCAGGGAAGGAGATATGTATAGATTAAAAGAATATACTTCCAAAGAGCTAAAACTCAATCCGGAACAAGTTCAGATATTTACCCCCACTCCTTCAACCTATTCAACTTTAATGTATTATACTGAGAGAGACCCTTTTACCGAAAAAGAAATTTATGTGGAGAAGAATTTAAAAAAGAAAGGACGACAGAAAGAAATTGTGGTAAAATATGTAAATAAGAGTTTGTAAATTTTAAATTAATTTTAGTGAAGTGAAATTATAAAAAAGAAATATAAATTATTTTTAAAAGAAAGAAATATAGACATACTGAGAAAAAATTGCACAGTATTTTGAGATAAAAGTGGGAAGAAGCAGCACAATTAACAGAAAATAGATTAGAAAATCATATAAAAATGATTGTAACCCAAAAAGTAAAAAAAAGAATGTATGGGCACGATGCATCGTGCCCATAGGAGAAATCAGGCAATAATATAGTGAGGGCACAATTCATTGTGCCCCTACAACATGATTATAACTAAAAATATTATAAGAATTTTAAATTGGCACAGTAATTGCTTTAATATATATAAGTGGATATGACTTAAAGACAAAATATGAAAATATTAAAAATATATAATGGGAAGGTGTGATGCTTTGTGATTAAAAATATAGCAAAGGGGACAATATTATTTCTGGTCATATTTTTTATTATTTCCGGTGGATTGTTCGCTGCAGAAACGAAAGAGATGAATCTTAGCCAGGCAATTAATTTAGCTTTAGAAAATAATTTAAATTTAAAGATAGCCAATTTAGATTTAGAAAATGCTCAAATAGATTATGAAAAAACTAAAGCTAATAATCTGCTCACTGAATCGCGCTATATAGAATTACAGGGAGATTTGGGCTTGCTTCAAGCAAAGGATAATTACAATCAGACCAGGAATGAGGTAATTATCGATGTGGCACAAAAATATTTTCAATTAAATCAAGCTAATAAAAATATTACCGCCAAGAGCAAAGAAGCAGAATTGGAGAAAAATTTATTGGAGGAAGTTAAAGCACAGGTTAAAGCCGGGTACAAAGGAAATTTAGATCTTCTTGGGCAGGAAAGCAATTACAATAATGCTGTCTTTAATTTAGAAAAAGCCAATGATGACTACCATCAATCTTTTAGGGAGTTTAAATTAGAATTAGGATTAAATAATCAAGAGGAAGATGAATTTTATTTAGTTGAGGTAGATTACCCTGATGTTTGGCAGATAGGTGAAGAAGAAGCTCTAAAACAGGCCATTGAAAATAGTTTTATTTTAGAATTACGGAAAAGGCAAATAGAATTGGCTAAAGTTGATTTAGAAAGGGCTGAGGTAGCCGCAAGTCCGGAATTAGATTTGCGAAAACTTAGAAATAATATAGAATTAGCCAATTTAAATTCCACTCAAACTCAAAAAGAATTAGCTAATTCAATTAGAAAACAGTTCTATACTTACAAACAGTCTATTAATAGTTTAGATTTAAGCCAACAAAACCTGAATCAGGCTCAGGAAAATAATAGTATTATAATCGATCAGGTAAAAGCGGGCCTTAAAACCAAAAATGATCTTTTATCAGCAGAAATAAGTTTATTGCAGGCAGAGTATAATTTAAATTCAGCCATCCTCAATTACTATACGACTAAATTAACTATGCAGAAATTAATAGGGCAGAGGATTGAAGAGGGAGAGATTGAATGAATCGAACTATAAAAAATAATTCATTTTTTATTTTATTTTTAATAATATTTACAAGTTTTATCTTTACCGGGGCGAATGTCCAGGCCAAAGAGATTTCTTTAGAAGAAGCCCTTAATTGGGGGATTGAAAACAATTCTTCAATTAAAGAAATAAAAGACAGTATTGAAACCATAGAAAGAAGTTTAAATTTAATTGATACCGAATACGGTTTTAAAACAAATATTAGCGCTAATCCGATTATTGCCGGTGATAGCTCAATTATTGCTAATGATGAAAGTAATAGTTCCGAAAGCAGCGATAGTTCTAAAATCAGTTTAAAAACTACGAAATTATTTCCTAACGGAATAATCCTCCAATCGGAAATTTCTTTAAAAGAGGAAGACTGGTTTAATCTGGAAAAGCTTTCGGAAGGACCTGATAGTACTTTTAGTACAACCAAAAGCCTTTATCCTGTATTTCCCATCAAATCAGAACAGGAAAAATATTTAGCTTCTAATAACTTACTTAAAGCCAGGGAAAATCTAACCTGGCAGCAAGAATATAAAAAAATAGAATTTTTAGAATCTTATTTTAATCTTCTACGCCTGCAGGAAAAATTATCTTTGGCTAAAACCAATTTTCAGTATGCTCAAGATGATTTAAATAAGATATTAAAGAAAATTGAGATTGGTGAAGCAGGAGAAAGACAGGAAATAGAAGGAAAGATTGTTTTAAAAAAAGCAGAGATAAATTTTTTACAAGCTCAAAATACTTTTCTTCAACAAAAGAACGGATGGTATTTGAATCTAAATTTACAAGAAGAAACCGAAGCGTCTTTGTTGGGAAATTCGCCTTTTTTAGAAGAGATTATAAAATGGGCTGATTCTTTAGAATTTAATTTAAAAGAAGAAGGGTTAATGGAATTAGCAGTAGATAACTATTACAAAATTAGAAATATTCTCCTGGATCAAGACAGCTCTCAAAAAGAAGCAGAATGGAATTTGGCTAAAAATAAACCCCAGGTTGATTTGTTTGGCGCTTATACCAGCAAGAATAATAGTTGGGGAATAGAAATTGAATTAAGTTACGATATCTTCGATGGAGGGAAACAAAAGATAGAAGACGAAGGATATCAAGCGAAATTAGAAAATTTAAAGGATGATTATTTACAGATAGTCTCTGAGTTAAAATTAGAATTATCTGGTCTAATTAATCAGCAGGGAATAAATAATTTAAACTTAGAAGAAAAATTAATGTCCTGGGAAAAAGCTAAATTAGAAGAGGAATCTTATCAAATACAACTTAAACAGGGCTTAATTAGTGATAGTGAATATCAGTACAAGATGCTTGAGTGGCAGGAATCAGAAATAAATCTAAAATCTGCTAAAGATGAGATTTTAATAAATAAATTACGCATGGCTCATTTTTTAGGATTCAGAAAATAGCGGTTAAAGTTAAGGAGTGAAAAAAAGATGAAGAAGAAATGGTTGATTGTCGGAATAATTATTATTGTAGTAATTATTTCTCTTTTTGTCGGGAGCAGGTTTTTAAACAAAACAAGTGAAGAGGAATTGACTGAACAAAAGATCAAGATTACTCCTCAGATGATTACATCTGTAGAGCGAGGAGATCTTAAAAAAACGGTTTCTACCAGTGGTTACCTGCAGGCAGCTGATGAAAAAGCTCTCATTTTTAGTCTGAACGGAGAAATTGAAGAAGTGTTAATCAGTGAGGGTAATAGAGTTACAGAGGGAGAAGCATTGGTGCGATTAGAGAAAAGTCAGCAAGAATATAATTATTTAAAAGCAAAAAATACTTATGAATTAATTAAGACGAGTGGTTCAGAAAGTGAAATAAACGAACAAGAGCTAAATTTTCAAATCGCTAAGAAAAATTTAGAAGATACCACTCTTAAAGCCCCATTTTCCGGTTTGATTACTGATGTTTCCGTTAAATCGGGTGATTTTATTGGTTCAGGAAGAGAAGTAGCTTATATAATTGATGACAGCAGCTATGAAATAGAAGTAGCAGTTAATGAGATTGATAGTTTGGAGATAGAAGTAGGGCAGGAGGTAATTATTATCCTGGATGCCTTTCCGGGGAGAGAATTTTCAGGGAGAGTAGAGGAGATTCATAATTACACTCAAAATGTAAACGGAGTAGTCACTCTCCCGGTTACAGTGCAGTTAGATAAGGCGGATAAGCAGTTTAAGCCCGGTTTTTCCGCTTTAGTGGAAATTATTATTGGTAGAGCAGAAGGCGAATTATTAGTTCCTATTAGCGCACTCCTTGACAGAAAAGGGCAGCAGACGGTAGTTAAAGTAGTGGATAATGAGCCAGTGTTTACTCCGGTAAAGGTCGGATTTAGCGATGGAGTTTATACTGCAATCGAAGAGGGATTGGCAGAGGGTGAAGAGATAGTAATAAATGTTTACGAATTTGCTAAGGCCGGTTCCGGAAGTAATGCTGCTAGCATTAAGAACGGCGGTATGCCTATGATTCCAGGCATGGGCGGAGGCGTCAGGATTCAGAAGTAATTAGATAAGTAGACAGAAATAAGAGTGAGGAAAATGAAAATAAGGTTGATATTTAAATGTTAGAGATAAAAAAAATAAAAAAAATATATCAGATGGGGAAAGTGAAAGTAGAGGCTTTAAGGGGAGTTTCTTTTTATATTGATAAAGGAGAATTTGTAGCCATTATGGGTCCTTCCGGTTCAGGTAAATCTACTTTAATGCATATTATCGGTTGTCTTGATCAACCTACAGGGGGTAGCTTTATAATCGGAGGAAAAGACGTGAGTAAACTAAATGACGATAGACTGGCCGAGATTCGCAATAAAAGGATTGGTTTTGTTTTTCAGCAATTTAATCTCTTGTCTCGAACCAGTATTTTGCATAATGTGGAAATCCCACTTATCTATGCAGGATTAAAAACCAAAAAGAGAAGGGAATTGGCTAAACAAGCATTAGAAAGCGTGGGCTTAGGTGACAGGGTAAAACATAAACCTAACGAGATATCGGGTGGAGAAAAACAAAGAGCTGCTATTGCCCGGGCTTTAGTTAATAATCCTCTAATTATTTTAGCTGATGAACCAACCGGGAATTTGGATACTAAAACCGGAGAAGAGATTATGAAAATCTTTTATAAATTACACCAACAGGGAAATACTGTTATTATGGTAACTCATGAAGCAGAAATTGCCAGACATGCCCATAGGATTATTCATTTACGCGATGGTTTAATCGAAAAGGATGAAGTAAAAACATGATTTTTGAAATTATAAAATTAGCAATTGAGAGTTTAAAAGCAAATAAACTGCGTACCTTTCTTTCTATGCTGGGAATAATTATCGGAGTTGGAGCGGTAATTGCTATCGTTTCTATTGGTTCCGGAGCTCGGGAGCTAATTACTGCTCAAATTTCTGATTTAGGCTCTAATGTCATAAATATTTTACCCAGTACCAGTAAAGGATGGGCAGGCAGAGTTAGTAAAAGTTCAGTTGATATATTCACTTTGGAATTAGCTGATTATATCGAGAAAGTAAGTCCCTCGGTAAAGAGAGTAGTACCTATTTCCCAGGGTTCGGGTTTATTGATAAAAGGGAATTTTAATATTAAAACTACTATTATCGGAACAGATGCTGATTATCAGGAGGTAAATAATTATAATCTGGCTCTGGGGCAATTTATAAATGAAAGTGACCTTGCCACCAGCCGAAACATTATAGTATTAGGCTCGGGATTAGCTGAAGAACTGTTTGGCAATAATAATCCCTTAGGAGAGAAAATGAAATTATCCTATCAGGGAAGAGATTATCTTTTTACGGTAATTGGGGTAATGGAAGAAAAGGGAGCCGGATTAACCGGTAATCTTAATGAACAGGCTTATATACCTATTACCACCTTTATGAAAAAACTTTCTAATTCCCGATTTGTTTCCTATTATATAGCTCAGGCAAACTCCGGTGATGAAGCCTCAGCTGCAGTGGGAGAAATAGAATATTTTTTAATTAAATATCTGGAAGATGAGGAGCAAGAAAAATTTAGCCTGCTAAGTCAAGACCAAATTTTAGATACTGTTAGTTCAGTTACTGCCGCTCTAAGTCTAATGCTGGGAGGAATTGCAGCTATATCCCTGCTGGTAGGGGGGATTGGAATTATGAATATTATGCTGGTATCGGTAACTGAGAGGACCAGAGAGATAGGAATTCGCAAAGCCTTGGGAGCAAAAAATAAGAATATTATGAGCCAGTTTCTTATCGAAGCTTTGAGTTTAAGTGGAATGGGAGGGCTGATTGGTATTTGTTTTGGTTGGTTGGGAGCCTTCCTAATTGCTCAAGCCGGAAATTGGCCCCTTGTAGTTTCTCCTATCTCTGTTTTATTAGTTTTTGGTTTTGCATTAATTATTGGTCTTTTCTTCGGTCTCTACCCCGCTATGAAAGCCGCCAAAATGGATCCCGTCGACGCCCTACGATACGAATAAAAAGGTGACAGGGGACGGTCCTTTGTCACCTTTTCAACCTTCATCAACTTGCTAATAAGGTGACAAAGGACCGTCCCCTGTCACCTTTTTAAAAAAATTAAAAATATTTTAAATAAAAAAAAGGATTTTTAAGATGCTCTATCGAATATAGAAAAAATATAGAAATTGTGACTGTGGATTCTTTACATCAACTTAAAAGTAATTAAGGGGGGTGGTTAAAATAAAAGCAAAAGCAAAATTAATGACGGGTTTTGCCTTATTGATTATTATACTATTTTCTTTTGCTACTTTTATTACGTGTGCAGAGCGGAGTTTTAAAATAACTGATTATCAAGCTCAGGTGAGAATATTAGAAAATGGTGATATTCAGGTAAGCGAAATTTTTGAGTATGATTTTGAT
>CAZWFH010000056.1:0-8958 GCA_964632105.1 uncultured Atribacterota bacterium | reverse complement strand
TTTTATTCTTTATCCGTGATGTATGGGGTCTACAATTAAAAAATAATTTATAGTTTAAGGATAATCCAAGACATTAGGATAGTCAAGCAGATTTCTTTTTAAGCTTTTTCATACTCATCTATTAGATTTACTATAAGTTCCTTAACTGAAATAATCTTATCCACGCGATAAGCATTGCTTCCTGCAAAAGCAAATCCGTCTTCAAGTTTTCCTTGTTGGGCATTAGTTAGGGCAAGAGCTATACAGTAAGGTGCTTTTTTAAAATTACAAGCCTTTAAACATTTCCAGGGACATTTAAAAGGTTTTCTAACCCCGTATGAAACCTCTTCCAGGAATTTATTTTTAATTGCCCTCCCTGGCATTCCAACCGGACTATCAATTATAGTCAAGTCGTCTTTTTGGCATTTCAAATAAGCTTCTTTAAATTTGATAGAAGCATCACACTCATAAGTGGCAACAAATCTGGTAGCCATCTGCACTCCCTGAGCTCCTAACTGAATATATTTGTAAATATCTGCACCGGTATATATGCCTCCTGCAGCAATTACCGAAATATTTTTATTAAATTCTTTTTCGTAAAGTCTTATTACAGAAATCACTTCAGGTAATATTTTTTCCAAAGTAAAATCCGGATTATTAATCTGTTCTTTTTTGAAGCCCAGATGCCCGCCGGCTAATGGTCCTTCAACAACGACAGCATCAGGTACATAATTATAATTTTTTTGCCAGTATTGAAATATAATTTTTGCAGCCCGCGAAGATGATACTATAGGAACAATTTTAGTTTTAATTTTTCTTAATTTATCAGGCACCAGCACTTCAAGACCTCTTAGGGGCAAACCTGCTCCAATAAATACTAAATCTACCTTTTCCTCTACTACAATCTTGACCATATCATGAAAATCCGAAAGAGCAACCATTATATTTACCCCAATGATACCCTTGGTCATCTTCTTTGCTTTTCTTATTACTTTACGTAAAGCCCTTTTATTCGCTTCAGTAAAATTCTTAGCAAGGTCGAATTCAAGCATGCCTATCCCGGCAGTTCCGATAACTCCGATACCCCCTGCATTTGCCACAGCAGACGCTAAACCTGATAAAGAGATTCCCACAGCCATTCCCCCTTGAATAATGGGAATTTTCGCCTCTAAGTTACCTATTCTTAATTTGGGAATTTTTTTGAAATTCATCTGTATAACTCCTTTGCAGATAATGATTTAATAAAATCAATACCGCATTCCTTACCTATAATGTTCTCTTTAATATCGATAAAATATATACTAAATTAATTTACTTTTTTCTACAATTATTTTTCTCGCTTCTAAAAATATCTCTTCAATTATTTCTTTGCAGGTTTGCTCTTTTTTCACCAGACCGGCTGACTGCCCGGCCATTATCGAACCATAGTCCATATCACCTTCTCGAACTGCTCGATAAAGTGAATTTTTCCCTAATTCTTCATATTCTTCTAAAGATGCATTTCTTTTTTCCAGCTGTTGGAAATCCCTTGCCAGCTTATTTTTTATTATCCTAACCGGGTGACCGGTGGGCCTTCCGGTAACTATTGTGCTGGTATCTCTGGCTGCAAGTATCTTTTGTTTATAATTCTTATGAACATTGCATTCTCGGGCTACCAGAAATCTTGTACCCATTTGAACTCCTGAAGCTCCTAACATCCAGGCAGCTGCCAGACCACGGCCATCGGCAATTCCACCGGCAGCTAAAACAGGAATATTTATCGCATCTGCTACTTGGGGGATAAGAGACATAGTAGTTAATTCTCCCACATGCCCTCCGGCTTCACCACCTTCTGCAATTACTGCATCTACTCCGTCTCTTTCCATTCGCATAGCCAGTGCAACCGAGGGGATTACCGGTAATACTGAAATATTATTTTCTTTCCACATTTTTATATATTTACCAGGATTACCTGCTCCGGTAATTACTACTTTTACTCCTTCCTCTACGGCTATGCGGGCAATTTCATCAGCATTGGGATTTAAGAGCATAATATTAAGCCCGAAGGGTTTTTCAGTTAGCTGCTTTGTTTTACGAATCTCTTCTCTAACCCATTCACCCGGAGCATAACCGGCTGCAACAACTCCAAGAGCACCGGCATTAGATACTGATGAGGCAAGTTCGGCATCAGCAATCCAGGCCATTCCTCCCTGAATAAGCGGGTATTTTATTCCTAAAAGTTTACATATAATAGACTTAAACATTAACTCATCTCCTTAAGCTGATTTTATTTACTAACTGCTGATATGACCTATTATTAAAAGCAAGTATACATAATAATTCATTTCTTGTCAATATTTTTATCAGTATCGAGTATATAGTATTGAGTATCGAGTTAAGAAAGCGAAAGAAAAGATAGAAAAAATAACATTCTTCTTTCTATCTAACTATTTCACTAAAGTTTACACTGACAGAAAGGAATGTTTTTAGAAAGATTTTGAGGTAAAAGGGAGAAAAAGGGGACAGGCTACTTTAGCCAATTAAATATAAAGATTCTTTTAAAAAGAATAGGTTAAGCCGATACTAATCATTCCTTTGGGCCTTTGTTGAGCTCCTTCAGAAACATTTGAACCAAAGAGAGTGTCTTCTTTGCCAAAATAAATTCCTGTACTAAGATTAAAACTTAGATTATTGCTTAATTGATTACGATATCCGGGTATAACAATTATACTCCCGTCATTTAAGCTGGATATAGCCATTAAATTAATTTGAGAAAATTCATCGATTTCATAATTTGCCATACCCAAAATTAACCCAATATTTTCATTCAAATTGTTGGTGACATTTCCTGAAAAAAAAGAGCCCAAAATAGAGGACAGATTATCTTTTTTTATAGATAAATATTCTAACTGAAAGTATATCTTATTTCCCGCTTCGAAGAAATAACTATAATCACCCCCGATTAGATAAGCTAAATCACCATCATCATTATCTTTAAAATAATATCCCAGGGCTCCATATACTCCCAATGGTCCCAAATCTCCTTTTGTAGTAAAACCTATTCTCTGGCTGGCCGGGATAATGGTTCCCATAAAATCTATTTCTGGTTCGCGGACATAATTCAGGGTAAGGTCATACCCTTCAATCATGGTTCTGCCTCTTAACCCCCATTTAATATCCTGGCTGGCTTCAGGAAAACCAGCAACCAATGATACACTTGAATTCCAATTCAGAGGGACATAGGCCTCTATCGCATCCTGGTATTTGGCGCCGGTCTCTTCATCCATTACTATGGCCCCTAAAGTAAAATCAACTGGATTGAGCATTGAACCGAAAGACCAGGAAATGGGCTGACGACCCAGGGTTAAATGTAATTTGTCAAATTTATGTTTAAGATAAAGTTTTTTGATTAAATAATCAAATCCTTCACTCATAGGATTGTTAAATAAATATATTTCGAATTTAGCCTGGGTATTATTAAGAGTCGGTAAGAATAATTCTAAATCCAAACTTTCCTGAGGATAAACGGAAAGGTTTCCTTGATTATCGATAATATTTATTAGAGAAGCGGCGAGCTCACCACCAATATCAACCTTGGCAGAAATTGGAATTGACCCTAAGAGGAAAAAAATTAAAAATAGAGTGACAATGTTAAAATATTTTTTCATAATCAATTTGATTTCCTTAATTCAAAATTCAAAACTATTTTGTGGAGTATTTTCTATCTTAAATTTTGCAAAGTGAATGTTCCTTCGGGAATTTCCGGATTAAAATCTATCTGAACAATTTTGAATCCGGTGTAAGTATCTTTTCTTAGCTTGTTCTCCATAATTGAATCAATAGGAATCCAACGACCTTCAATTTCCTGTATTTCATTTACTTTGGTCTCTTTTAATAATTTCCCACTTTGAGCGTATAATTCTTCCTTCAGACTAATAAATCTCTCTTTGTCTATCCAGCTTACTCGACGATAGTAGGAAACTTTAACTCCTTCTCTGGCTATACCTTCCAATATATAACAGAGACGGTCACTAATTTCTTCTTCACCGATAATTTTAAAATCGTATAGATCGGTTAATTTATCTGATTCCATTATATCTTGATAGGAAAAATCACTTCCCATCATCCCCTGATTTAACATATGACCGGATATTTTGATGATTTCTTCGGCATCAGGGAAGAACATCCATAGGTCATCCTCTCTTTTAAGAAATTTTGTCCCTCTATCTCCTGGATTCGTAAACTCTACAAGAGCATTTCTTTTATCACTCAAAATAAACATAGTTTTAGTTATATTTCGACCTCCACTAACAATTATCATTTCTGCCTCTGCTTTAATGGAGGTAATGTATTCATTGTCATCTCTCTTATTAATTATCTCTTCAGCGGTTAACTCCGTAGCGGTAATTGCCACAAAATTGGTAATTAAAATCGATATTATTATTCCTATTAGTAAAAATCCTTTAATTTTTCGCATCATTAACTCTCCTTTCGTTTTTTTATACCCCCACCTTAATCCTCCCCCCTCAAGGGGGAGGAAAATAGGATGGAAGACAATATGCTTGTCCTATCTTTTATTGAGTTATTGTAAGGGTCGGATTCATCCGACCCGAGTCCTTTGCGGGCTCGATGAATCGAGCCCCTACACTACCAAAGATAGATTGGTTATTTAGTATGTTTGTTGGTTAACCAGTATCTATTCTATTTTATGCTTTTTGTGGGCAGACACAAGGTCTGCCCCTACATATTACTCATTACTGATTACTTATCACTTGTTACTTGTTTTGTTACTCATTACTCATCACTTGTTTTATTATATCTGCCGTAAGGCTTCAGTCGGTTCAATACGGGCAGCTTTTCTAGCCGGGATTATACAGGCAATAGTAACCACCAATACACCTAATATAAAACAGAAAATTATATTTTCTAAACTAAAAGTAGTATAATAAATTGGTTCAAGCAATAAATCTGCACTCATCCCCTCCATAGCTGCACTATAATCAATCCCAATAATAGAAAAGACCCGGGTCAGTACTCCACCTAATACGGCTCCAATAGCACTACCGATAACCCCGATAATAGCTCCTTCAATAGTAAAAAGATATAATATCTCTCTACTTTTTAAGCCCAGGGCAGTCATCATCCCTATTTCCCGGGTACGTTCATTTATAATCATAATCAGAGTATTAACCAGTACAAAGCATGCCAGGACAATTATAAAGATATAGATAAAGTTATATATCTTACGGGCTATATCAAAAAGCCCAATGAGTTCATAATCCCTATTCCAAAGCTGCAGAGAATATTTTCCGCCTTTATCTTCTCTGGTAAATAATTCATTCAAGGCAGGTAAGATCGAAGCTGCCTTATGGTAATCAGGAGTGATAATAAGTAATTCTGTTACCTGGTCAGGCATTTCCAATATCCTCTGAGCCTGGCCTAAGGGAAGATAAAAAATATTATCATTAATCATCGGCAAAGAGCTTTGTATCTTACCCACAATTTCGAAGGTAGAGCCTTTAAAAGAACCAAAAGGAGTAGTATAAAGAATAGTAACTTTATCTCCTATCCCCCGTTCTAATTTCGCGAGCAGACCTGCACCCATTACCATTTCCCTATTCCCCGGCTCAACCATTCTTCCTTCGGTTATGCTTTTATCTATGTTGGTAAATTTTATTTCTTCGGCAGGGTCAACCCCCCAACCCATCATTCTTACTAATTCATCTTCCTGACTGACTACAGCTGCAAATTTAAGTCTCGGGACTATCTGTTCCACTCCCTCTACTTCTTTTAATTTTTCAGTTATAGTTGTGATACCTTCACTATTAAATCCATCCACCGGATAATTTAAAGACAAAAGACGCTCTTTTAATTTATATTCCTCATCTATCACCCGTATATGACCGGCTTTATAATATATATGATTTCCAATAGTCGATTCTATCAATCCATTAATTAATCCCCGGGCAAAAACCACGGCAATAATGGCAATAGCAATGGCTATTATGGAAATTGAGGTTCTAAGTTTGGACCTCGATAGATTTTTTTTGGCTAAATTCCATAGAAATTTCATTTTCTTCTCCCTCCTTATCGATGATAGATTGCTTTTACTGGATCTTTACGAGCAGCCCAAAGTGCCGGTATTATACTGGAAAATAGAGCAACTATGACTCCCAAGATAAATAAGAAATAGAAAGCAGAAAAATTCCAAATTCCATAAATCTTGTTTAAAATAGGAATCCCGTAATTAGCCATATCACCTGCATAACTTATATCAAAACCATATTTTGTTAATAAACCCACTCCTACAGCCCCCAGCAAACAACCAATCAGACCGCCGATTATCCCTATTCCGATTGCCTCAACCATAAAGACTGAAACAATTTCCATCTCTTTCATGCCCAAAGCTTTCATCATACCAATTTCTTCTGTCCTCTCCAGAGCAGAAAGAACAACATTATTAATAATCCCTATTATGCCGATGAGGAGAACCACGAATAAGACAACGCCGATACCGGATTTCTTAGCTGTACTTAAAGCTATTACTGTTTCGGCCGATTCACGCCAGGAATAAGCTTTTAAATTCAAATCTTTTCCCTTAAAATTTTGGTTTAAGGTTTCAGTAACGCTTTCTTCATATCCCGGGTTAACTTTTATCGCAATCAAACTAACGCTGTTTTCTACATTTAATGCCCGTTGAGCAATATCTAACGGAACAAAGACCATCCCTGAATTTACCATCGGATGAGTACTATTTACTATCCCCGCGATTTCCACATCGATGGTATTAAAGGTATCTTCCTTGGTCCTGACCAGAAGGGTAATATAATCATTTATTTTTAAATTCATTAGTTGAGCCATTTTTTCTCCTAACACCCCTTTGTTTTCACCCAGAGAAAACATTAAACCATCCACTAAATATTCTCCGGTAGTAAAGACTTCTTGATAACGGTCAGGATCTATCCCCAAACCAAGAACCGGTAATTCATCGATGCCATTATTGAGATAAGCAATAAATCTGAGTTCGGGAGATATTCCGGATAATCCATTAATGTTTTTTAAGCTCTCCTCTACATCTTGATCTAAATAGACTAAATTTTCCAAAGGCAGCTCTTCCCTTTCTTCCCAATAATCAGAATGAACTATTTGAATGTTCCCGGTTTCTAAATCTCTTATATTTACAAAGGACATCTCCTCCATGCCGTTCATCACTGAATCCATAAGCAAATAAGCAAAAAAAGCATAAGCAATCACCATAACGGTAATCATATTTCTTCTCTTCTGACGAGTTAGGTTCCTTAAGCCAAGCTTCATAGCAAACATTTTTTACTACCTCCTTTCGTCACCAGAAATCATACCATCCTTAAGGTTAAGTAATCTTTTAGCATATTTCATTATTAAAGGGTCGTGGGTTGAAAAAATAAAAGTGGTACCCAATTCCTGATTCATTTTAACCATAATTTTGATCACTTCAGCGCCGGTTTCCGAATCCAAATTAGCAGTTGGTTCATCAGCCAAAACAATCTTGGGTTCTTTGACCAAAGCCCGGGCAACAGCTACCCTCTGTTTTTCCCCTCCGGAAAGTTCATTTGGCCTTCTGTTTTCTAATCCCTTAAGACCTACTTCTTCCAACATTTTTAATACTTTATCTTTAATTTGCGCTTTTTTCGAATGATTGATAAGGCGAATGGCAAACTCGACATTTTCATAAGCAGTTAAAACCGGTATCAGGTTGTAGGCTTGAAAGACAAAGCCTATATTGTAACGCCTGACCATGGCTAATTCTGTTTGGGAAAGTTTACTTACCTCATCTCCATTAAGTTTTACTTCTCCTTCACTGGGGATATCCAAACAACCGATCATATTTAGAAGAGTAGTTTTCCCGGAACCGGAAGGACCAAAAATGGTAGTAAACTCGCCCTGTTCTACTGCCAGATCAATCCCCCGCAAAGCCGGGACTTCAATTTTCCCTTGCTGATAAATCTTTTTCACCTTATTTAATTCCAATAAAGCCATTTACTTTTCCTCCTTTACTAAATTCTAATCTTTAATTATTTACCATAGATAATACGATGGCTCATTCAACTCGCTTTAATTATTTTTAATTTTTATGTTTTAATTTTCTCTTGAAAATTTTCCAACATTTCCCGGTTGACTATATTAATAGCTCCCTTTTTAGCTCCCAGGATTCTTTCCATAGCATCTTCGTAAACCTCAATCTCTTTTAGCATCTTATCCATATTTTCGGGTTTTTCGTCTAATTCTAAAAGAAGTTTACTCATTGCATCACCTGATATCGAACCTAACTCAAAGAATAGTCTGGCTGCTTCATAAGGATAAGGAGTGTTAAATAATTTTTCTTTTACTCCTTGTTCTATAATTTTAGCAAATTCAGGTACTACTAATTCTACATTGCTTTTGTACACTTTATATCGGAGGATTAAATTATCCTTTTCATATAGAATTTTTAACATCAGTTTTATCAGTTGAATATTCTCTAATTTTATATTACCAGCGACAGAGTAAGCTTTTTCCAATTTACTGATAGCATCTAAATCCTTCTTTTCAACTATTTTTTTTATTTCTATCTGAATCTTATCGGCCATTTTCTTAACTAATTTATCCAATAAGTCTTCTTTTGATTTAAAATAATAATAAAACGTACCTTTAGATACTCCTACTTTCTGGATAATAGTCTCAATTGTGATTTGCTCATATCCCTGAGTAAAAAAGAGTTCCTGGGCTGTATTAAGAAGTTCATTTTTTCGTTCGTGGTATTCTTTAGTAATTCTTGCCATAATGCATTTCCTTTTCTCTTTTTTTCTTTATAGACTGACCGTCAGTCTATATATATCACATTTATTTTTTCCTGTCAAACTTAAATATAGTATCTAAATAAAGTATCGAGTATATAGTATCGAGTATCGAGCTAAGAAAGCGAAAGAAAAGAATCAAGTAGGAGGTAAATGATTAATTCATTTACCGTCCTCTCACACCACC
>CAZWFH010000055.1:3489-9090 GCA_964632105.1 uncultured Atribacterota bacterium | reverse complement strand
GAAACATATCCGGTAATTAAAAATAAATTTGCCTGCCTTGGAGTAGCAACCGGTATTATACCGAATCTCTCTGCATCCCACCGTGTTGTTATAGAAGGCGGAATTTCAATGATTCCACATCCCGTGCAAAAATACACGACATGAAAGGAATATTTATTTGCCATTTTACCGGGATTTTTCAGCCATTTACTTATTTGATTTCTATCCATAATTTTCCCTCTAACATATAATAAACTTTATTTCACTAATACCACTATTATAAGACCGATAAAAGAGATTAGTGTCGGCCATTTTAATAAATAATTCATTGCCTGTTCAATTCTATAGCGGGGATAAACAGCATTGATAAATATTCCAATAACCAATACAACTGTCATCTTTAACAAGAAAATAATTATACCCAGTATTACAGCCCATACTGTCCCTGAAAGAAAATCCAATAATCCAAATAACGTCCATCCCCCTAGAAAAATATCTACAAAAAGAGCAAGTCCGATAAACATATGTAAAGCATGCTGCAAAATAGAAAATGCCAGATGCTTTCCTCCAAATTCTGCTACCGGTCCTGAAGAAATTTCCTGTGTCGCCTTAACCATCTCAAAAGGTCTTACTCCGAGAATCGCCGGAAGAATTAAAAAATAGGCAATGCCCGGCAAAACCAAGGTCCAGGAACCAATTGCCCATCCGGTACTTTCCTGTATTTTTACTATCTCAACTAATGAAATTGTATTGTAGCGAGTCATTACTGCAAGAAGAACCAGAAGTAAAGGAATTTCATAGGCAAGAGAAAGAAGAAATTTTCTGGATATTCCTATACTTGAATTAGGATTAGCTGCTGCTGCACCGCTTAATGCTATTCCCAAAGGACCTAACAGCATAAGATATATAAAGGCAATTAATCCGCCTGAAGTAAATGGACATAATTCTCCTATAGGCAGGAATAATATAAGAACAAAAGAGCCGGTTAATGATAATATTATTCCAAAATCGAATAAACTTCCATGACTTATACTCATTTGACTAAAAGATCGAATGACATCAATGACAGGTTGCATAATAGGTGGCCCATATCTCCATTGAAGTCTTGCCATTATCTTTCTAGAAATTCCAAGAAAAAACATTCCTGTAATTAAGGCTATAAGAGGCGAAATTAATATTGCAATAATATTCATTAAAATACACTCCACTTTAATTGAATTAATATAAGAAATGCCATAAAAAATACAATATACATCACATAATTACCTACATAACCGGTATAGATTTTTCTTATGCAATCACATATATTTTCGATTGCTTTTGCAATTTTTTCATAAATTATATCAAAAATATCCACCAAAAAAGGAGTTGCCATCCTATAAAAAGGCGCATAATACTCAACAGTATAATGATATTTATCTTTAGGAATTGCAAAACCTGCCGCATAATTATCATATTGATCAACTTGCTTGGATTTTCTACCTACTTTAAAAATCAGCCAGACAATTACTCCAACACCTAATATCGCGGTAAAAATATTTATTGTATTTAAGGTGCCGGTTTCAGAAGCAATTCCCCAAATTGAAATATTCAATGTACTAAAGCCTGCAGAACTAATTATAGAATTAATAACTTTTAAAGGAATTCCCGGTAGTATACCAAAGAGAATAATTACAATAGACAAAATAATCAATGAAAATTGCATATCGAAAGGTGCTTTCTTTATATCTTTTAACTTCTCCGGAAGCTGACCAAGGAAAATATGGTGCACAAATTTGAAAAGCGATAGTATGGTCCCCCATGTTCCTAATAATGCGGCAAATGCTAAAAAAGGATGGGTATTCAAAATTAATGTCTTATAAATCATCCATTTAGACACAAAACCATTTGTTAACGGAACTCCAATTATTCCAAAAGCTCCTATTAAGGCACCAATGAAAGTGACCGGCATTCTTTTTGCAAGCCCACCAAGCGAGTTTAAATCTCTTACACCATTCGTCTGGTATTCCACTGCACCTACAGTGAGGAAAAGCAATGCTTTAAATGTAGCATGGTTCAACATATGAAAAATTCCGCTAGCAACACCCATACTTGTACCAATGCTTATCCCAAGGATTATATATCCTATTTGTCCTATAGAATGCCAGGCAAGAAGCCGCTTTGCATCGTTTTGCAGTAAGGCAATAAATGTAGGAATTACTATTGTAATAGCACCAATCCAGCATAAAATATAATGTAAATTAAAAATATCCGGACCTAATCCAAGAAATTTATTTAGTCCTATTATAAAATAAAAAAACAAAATAAAGCCATATATGCCCATCTTGGTTAATACCCCGGAAAGTATTGCTGAAAATGGGGTTGGTGCCTGCGAATGAGCATCGGGAAGCCAAGTATGTAATGGCACAACAGCACTTTTTACTCCAAATCCAATCCCGAAAGTAATCAAAATAAATAGAATATATCCAGAAGAGGCAGAAGCAAATTTTGCGGAAAGTTCAGATATTATTAAAGTATCAAACTTTGTCTGGATTGATAATACACCAATAAACATTGCCATTGAACCAATAATAGACATTATTATATACTTCATACCAGCAGCAAGTGCAGAACCTCGTTTATAACAAATTATAAAAAATGTAGTCCAACTCATAATTTCCCAGAAAACGAAAAAAGAAGCTAAATCGCCGGCCATCACAATTCCTAACATTGCTGAATTAACTAAAAGCAGCATAAGATAATAAAAATCTGTTTTTTCTTTATCTCTTATATAACTCAAAGAAAAAATAACACTAAGTGAGCCAATAGAAGATATAACCATAGCAAAAAGCCACGATAACATATTTACTCTTAACACCAGTGGCAAGCCTAAAAATCCCCAATAGAAAGTTTTTTCTATGTTTTTACCGTATAGACAGGAAATTATTAGCACTAATAACAATGAAATGAATACAGCAAATCCATCTCTAAGCTTAGGTGAAATTTTCCCTAAAAAATATACAAGAAATGCACCGCCAAAAGCAATTATTAATAATAGTTCTAAACTCATCCTAATACGCTCCTTATATATTCTACATTATTAAGAAGTTCTGAAGCAGCCGAATTTAACAATTTGCTTATAAAATTCGGATATATTCCAATAAATAATATTAAAATTGCAAAAATAATCATCGGAATTAATCCGGCAACAGGTGATTCTTTTTTGTCTATATCTTTATTTTCCCCTTTAAAATACATCGTCTGTATCACTTTAAAAAAGTATGTACCTTCAATTACAGTTCCCAACAATACAATCCCAATCAATATTATAAAAAGTAAATTTCCTTTAGCAAGTGCTGCGCGTATAATCATAAATTTACTTGCGAACCCTACAAATGGCGGCAATCCAATAATAGATAATGTTCCTATTGTAAAAAGAAGAGTTGTAAGCGGCATTTTTTTCCCAATGCCTTCAAAGGAGGCAATCTCCATAGAACCAGTTCTGTAAATTATAAAACCTGCCGATAGAAAGAGTAGCGATTTACCTAAAGTGTGGCTTACTATTTGAAATAATCCACCGGCTACTCCAAATTGTGAAGATATCGAAAAGGCAAAAACGATTAATCCAATCTGCCCGATACTAGAATAAGCCAGCATTCTTTTTATATTATTCTGTTTGAATGCGCTCATTTCTCCGATCAATAAGGTCAGTACACCAAGAAATACGAAGAACATTAGAAAATCTGAAACATGGAATATGGTAAACAGGACTCTTACCACTGCATATAAACCAACTTCAATTGCAATTCCTGAAAGAATAGCACTTATCGATGAGGGAGCTGATGAGTGAGCATCTGGAAGCCAGGCATTTAGAGGAAATATCGCTGCCTCTACCCCTAAACCTGTTACCATTAACACCATAGGTACAAATACCGATGGGTCAGAAGAAGACACAATTTGTTTTGCTAAATCCGCCATATTTAAAGTTCCGAATTGTCCATAAAGCAATGCAATACCAATTAATAAAAAGCTAGAACCGATTGACCCCTGAATTAGATATTTTACTGCCGATTCAATTCCGGCACGATCTCCAAAATATGCTACAAGAGCATAAGAAGAAATGCAGAGTATTTCAAAAAAGACAAAAAGATTAAATATATCTCCGGTTAAGACAACACCTGTAGCCCCGGTTAGCAATAATAGATATAAAATATGATAATTCTTTTCTGCACCTTTATTAATATACTTTAATGCATATATTGCAACCAATAATCCTGTAAGGGCGATTAATATTGCAAAAAGCATACCAACCGGGCCCGCAACAAGATTAATTCCAAAAGGAGGTGAAAATCCGGCTATTTTAACATTAATCGGATGTTTTAATACATTGGGTAAAATTGTCAATGCTACTATTAAGTTAAAAAGAAAACCAGCAACAGGGACCCATTTAACAATTTTTTTAGAAAAAAGTCCTAATAAAGGTACCAAAAAAGCAAGACCTAAAGGCACAACTATTAAAAGAACTGGAATTATATTAATTATTTTATCCATATCATAAACATCCTACCATTCACTAATTTTTTACACTATTTATAAAAAATTAAATTTACTTCTTTATGGTTTCTAAAAATTCATTGAAAGAATATAATTTGAGGTGTTTGTAGGCAAGAACACTTTTTGCCTTATCCCCATCCTTTATTCATCTATTCATCAAATTTTTCGTGACGTTAATTCCTTCAAATTTGCTATAATTAATATTGTAAATGTTTAAATAAGTTACTGCTTACCATTTTTGTTCTTTTATTTTTTGCAAATTGAGCGTACCGTAATGCTTATACAACCGAATTGCCAAAGATAAAGCAAGACCAAGAACAGCCACTCCAATTACAATAGCAGTGAGTACAAGTGCTTGAGGGACTGGATCTACCATGTTTTTAGCTTCTATGGATGATTTTGAAAATATCGGAGCAGTTCCATTACTAATATATCCGACGGATATAAGAAATAAATTGACACCTGTATCAAGAATACTCAATCCTATTATTACCTTTATATAATTTCGTTTGGATATCATAATAAAAATACCAATAAATATTAGCCCAAACGATCCAATGTAATAAATATAATTATGCAAAAAATCCACTAACTTTCCTCCATTAACAGGTCAATAATTTTACTTAATTCCGAACCTACTTTAAATCCAATGGCTATATAAATTATCGGGATTATCCCGGCACTCAACAGCGTATTAAACTCACCTTTTGGCATAAAATTATTTAGGAAATAGCGTGTACCAACTGCCAGACCAATTAATCCAATAATTACAAATACTAAACCACCAAGAGATTCAGAGATTATAATACCAGTTTCATTTATTCTCTTTTCCTTATGACAGCCAAGATACATAAGAAGGAATGCCGAAGCGATGATTGCGCCTCCCTGAAACCCTCCACCAGGAGTTAAATGTCCATGTATAAATATATAAGCACCAAATAAGAGAATAAAGGGGAATAAAAATTTACATCCTGTAGAAAGTATTAAACTAGCTTTTTCTGTATCTCTATCTTCTTTTCTTATAGTAGTAGCTAAAACAGCACCTAATCCAATAGCTGCAAGAAATAGAATCGTCACTTCACCAAGAGT
>CAZWFH010000055.1:0-3389 GCA_964632105.1 uncultured Atribacterota bacterium | reverse complement strand
AAACAGCACCTAATCCAATAGCTGCAAGAAATAGAATCGTCACTTCACCAAGAGTGTCCAGACTTCGATAATTAACCACTACAGAAGTAACAATATTCGCGGCACCTGTGTCTTCTATTCCATTATTAATATAGTAATCGGCAACTTTTGCTCTTGATGTACCAAAGGGTATTTCTTGAAGCGAAATAATGATACCCCAGGCAATTATTATTAATAAAATTATACCAATAATCTTTCTCATTCCTCATGTCTCCTGGTTCGTCTAATTGCAATAACAAAAACAGCGGTCACAAGAGCGGCGCCTATAGAGGCTTCGGCTATTGCAACATCCGGGGCTTGCAGAAGATAAAATAGTACTGCCGCAATAAGGCTAACCATATAGGAAGCAATGACTGCACTTAATAAATCCTTAAAAAAATATGCGGAAATCGCTGCTGCAAGCATAGCTATAACCAAAAAAGAAACTATAAATATCATGCTTCCTTCCTTTCCTCAAACTCTTTTGTCTGATCCACTACACTTCTATCACATAATGAAACGCCACTTTTCTTTGCGGCTCTGGCAATAGCATGGCTGGAAATAGGGTTGGTAACTAAAACAAAAATAGCAATAAGCAAACATTTCCAGAACCATTCAGGCTGGATTATTCCTATTCCAATAGTAGTGAAAAATGTCCCAAAAGTAGTACATTTTGTCCCCGCCTGTATTCGATTATAAACATCAGGCAATCTCAATATTCCAAAATTCCCAAGAAATAAAAATACAACACCTATTCCTGTAATAATTACCCCCACCAATTCCATATCAGAATCCCCCTTCCATAAATCTTGCAATAGCGCATAATCCTACAAAAGAAAGAAGTGAGTATACCAGAGAAGCATCGAGATAAATATACCTATCAAATACAAATGCCAAAATAACCAACAAGGCAACAATAGTAGTAGTAATAGTATCAACAGCCACAGCTCTGTCCGCTGCAGTAGGCCCCAAAAACATTCGAATTAGACTTAATAAAATACCCCCCACGATTAAGCTTAAATATATTATAATTATTGTTTCATTCATTCAAATACCACCTTTAAGTATTTTTCAAATTTTTGCCCAATTATTTTTGTAGATTCATCCATTTTTTCAGATCTAACATAAATCCAATGAATAAGCAGTTCATCGCCTTTAATATCCAGGGTAAATGTACCGGGAGTTAAAGTAATCGAATTAGCCAGTATCATTTTTGCGATGTCCTGCTTCAGTTTAGTTTTTATGATGACAATTCCCGGTTTTATTGGCATTTTGGGGTGAATTATTCTATAGGCTACATCAAAATTAGCTTTAACAATTTCAATAAAAAGAACAGATATATATAAAATAAAAAATATTATTCTCTTTATGCTTATTGGCGGAAGACCCAATTTAAGGTAGTTTTTATTCAAAAATAAAGCAAGAACAAGACTGATAAAAATGCCGACACTAAGTTCTTGCCATTGAAATGTGGTCGTAAGGGCAAGCCATATGGCCATAAGAAAAATAAATAAATATATGAAATTTTTTATTTTATTACTTTTTTTACTCATTTTTTATATTTCTTTTTTTATAATGTATGAATTTATCTATAAACCATGTTCTTCCAAATTTATTGCTAATTATAAACGTTCGGTAACTATTCAATGTTTTTCTCTGTTTTCTTACGCTCAGTAACCTCTTTACGACTATCTTCGAATAATTTTGCATTTCCTAAGGTAAGCTGTCCTATTTAGTAAATATTTAATTATTTAAAAAGTTCAAAAAGCTTTAAAATTTTTATTTTTTTAATAAAAATAAAACATTTTAATTTTTGAACCCTACAAGCATTATACTAAAAAAAATTTCTGTAATACCTCCAACATAAACAATAATATCCTATTTTTTTTAATATAATCCTAATACATTTTTATTATCTTTTCATTATAGGGCATTACATATAGTTTATAATATAATACATAGAATACCGATTTGTCAATTTATATTTTGATATTTATTTGATAAATTTTGTAATAAACTTTTCACCCAATATTTTTCTATAATATATTTACAATGAATAAGTTCAGATACATATGCACCATTGCTAGGATGAAAGAAGTACACTAAAATAGAAGTAAAAAGAGGTGCATAGGGATAATAAAAGCAATACATATGAATTATTGGGTCAAAATGATTTTAAAAAATTTCGAGAAGTTTATTTAAAACTATAAAAGCAGCATTAATAAAATTATATGTCGAAGTATAAAAAATATTTTTCGGTTGAACGATTTGTAATTTGTATTTTTTAACTTTTTAGCTTTAATCTCCACCCAAATGATTCTACTTGAGTATTCTATCCTACCTTTTAATAGCTTTAAAGACCGGCTACTTTTTCGCCACAATATTTGCAATTTCCTTCTTTATCCAAGCCTAAATTTATAGTTTTGTAACCCGTGCGTTTAATTAAAATTTTCTTGCATTCACTGCAATAAGTCGTATTCGCTTCCACATCATCTATATTTCCTATATACACATACTTCAACTTTTTTTTGGCAATATCTCGAGCTTTATATAAAGTAGAAATAGGAGTAGCAGGGATATTCATCTTATAACTGGGGAAATATCGAGAAAAATGCAAAGGTGTTTTTTGATCTAAAGAATAAATCCAATCTACCATTTCTTTAATTTCCTCCTCACTATCATTTAAACCGGGAATAATTAAATTAGTTATCTCTATATGACAATATTTTTTAGATAATTCGATGGTATGGAGTACAGGCGCTAAATTACCTTTACAATATTTTTGGTAAAAAGAATCACGAAAAGATTTAAGGTCAATATTCATAGCATCCACATAAGGTAAAAGTTGAACAAGAGGTTTATGGTTTATAAATCCATTGGTCACTAAGATATTTTTTATCTTGTTTTTCTTGGCTAATTTAGCAGTATCCAGAATATATTCGTACCAGATTAACGGTTCGGAATAAGTATAAGCAATTCCGGGAGAATTATTTTGTAAAGCTAACTGCACCGCTTTTTCAGGGGATAATTCTTCCACTTGAACATCTTTTATGTTTGCTTGAGAAATAGTCCAGTTCTGGCAAAAAGCACAAGTAAAATTGCAACCTATTGTACCCAGTGATAATACCATTGTCCCGGGGCAAAAATGATAAAGTGGTTTTTTTTCAATAGGGTCCATTCCGTAAGAGGAAACCTTGGAATAGATTAAAGAATAAAGTTGATTATCTATATTTTGTCGTGCTCGACAAAAACCAACCTGACCTTTTTTTATCAGACATTCTTTGGGGCAAAGCAAACATTTTATAATCCCTTTATCTTTATCGAATAATTCATAAAATAGGGCTTCCTTCATTTTAAAAATCACCTCTTTT
>CAZWFH010000054.1:0-9148 GCA_964632105.1 uncultured Atribacterota bacterium | reverse complement strand
TAGAATTTAAAACAAAATTTGATAATAAAGCCGGTGATCATCGTTTGCGGGTAGAGTTTCCTACCAATATTAAAACCGATTATGTTTACGCTGATGGACATTTTGAGGTAGTAAAGCGTTACATTAATCTACCTGATAGTGAAGGTTGGAAAGAAAAAGCTTATAAAACTGCTCATAATTCAGGATTTATTGACATCAATGACGGAGAGCATGGACTTACCTTACTGAATCGGGGACTACCTGAGTACGAGATCATACCTGAGAATAATACCATAGCTTTAACCTTACTCCGATGTGTAGGTTGGTTATCCAGGGGGGATTTGGAATATAAGAAAGGAAATGCTGGTCCTTCATTTGCCACACCAGAAGCACAATGTTTAGGAGAAAACACTTTTTCTTATGCTCTTATACCTCATCAGGGCAGTTGGGATGATGCTCGTATTTCTCAAAAGACAAAACAATACAAGACCAAAGTATTAACTCAACAATTAGAAAATCAAAAAGGAAACCTAACAGATAAATATAGTTTTATAGAATTAGAAGGCAAATATTTAGAGATTAGCGCTATTAAAAAGAATGAGTTTGAAGATAAATTGGTAGTCAGAGTCTATAATCCTACTGATAGAAATACCACTGGAAAGATCAAATTAGGATTTGATATAAATAAGGTCTATCTGGGTAAATTAGATGAAAGTTATGAAGAAGAATTAGCATATAACAATGGAATAGAAATAGTGCTTAAACCAAAAGAAATAAAGACTATTATTTTTGAAGTAAGTCAAGGGGAAGTCAATAAGTCAAGGGGACGTTTCGTTTGACATACCAAGTTAAATTTTTTACAATGTGACTGGGGACAGACTGCTTTTTCTTATGGAAAGGCAGTCTGTCCCCTTTTTCTTTTATTTTTATTTCCATTCAATTTTACCCCGCATAAATATAAATCATTTAACGGAGTGAACCCAACTCTACCTTCATCCCGGATAATTCTTTCTGCACTTCCGCAAAACGCAGGTAATAGTATTCCCGGTTTTGTTGATTAAGATTGGTAATAGTATTATGTATCTCTTTAGTATTTTCCATGACCTGCCGATATCCCTTTTTCTGGGCAATTATTATCTTCTGCATAAATCTGTCGATACGAAAGATTAAGAGTATTGATAAGGTAATAGGGAATCCCTGATTAGCGATTAGATCCAACAAGGTTTTTATATCCATTGAATTTTCTTCTTCGTCGAAAGTAGTTACATAAATTGCCCCAAAAAAGAGGATTTTTGAAACTTTTGTCGTATATATAAATATGTTGGGATAGCCAAAGCATTTGGATAATTTAGTCTTAAAAGTGGCTAAACTATAGTAATAAATATCCGCAATATTGCGGATATTCTACCATTTTGGTAGGATAAACGCAATAATGCAATCTTAATCGTTATCTGACATCGCCTTAGTTTATGCCAGTGTTGAGCGCCAGATCATGTTAA
Source organism: uncultured Atribacterota bacterium (assembly GCA_964632105.1). Classification (GTDB taxonomy): domain Bacteria; phylum Atribacterota; class Phoenicimicrobiia; order Phoenicimicrobiales; family Phoenicimicrobiaceae; genus Sediminicultor. Next base: position 7,670 of record CAZWFH010000054.1, on the reverse strand, counting down.
ACGGGGGATGTTCAAGATATACCAAAGGAGTACATCTATGAGTAACAATACTGCCCTATTAGTCATCGATATGCAAATATGTAACTTTGACGATTCTGCACCTGTCTACGAAGGCGATAATCTTATCAAAAAAATCAGTAATTTAATTGCCAGAGCACGAGGAGCAAGAGTTCCTGTCATTTACATTCAACACTGCGGCCCAGAGGGCGCGATCGACCGGCCTGACACTCCAGGATGGGAAATCAACTCCGCTATTGCTCCCGTTAAGGGTGATGCGGTGATTCGAAAAAGTCACCCGGACGCTTTTCAAGATACGAATCTGCAGCTTGAACTGGAATCTAAGGGCATCAAGAGACTGATCATCACTGGTATCCAAACTGAGTACTGCATCGATACGACCTGTCGTCGTGCGTACAGCCTGGGCTATGATGTGACCTTGGTCAAGGACGCCCACAGCACTTGGAACAGGGATAATCTAAGAGCGTAGCAGGTTATTGCACATCACAATGAGGTATTGGGTGGCTGGTTCGTCTCATTGGAAGAAGCGAGCGAGATTGAATTCGATGATGAATCAGCGACGTCAGCTAACAGCGGATAAAAGGCTTCGCACCTTCGCCCAAAATTGCTATCGCAAACTTCTTTTATCCGCAAGCCCTTAGGCAAAATTGAAGGATGATGAAAGATCTGAATAAACGAGACTTTTTTGATAGATTTATCGGATTAGTTGAAAATACAAAAGAGAAATACGAATTAGACACAAAATACGATGCTCTAATTATGTGGTTTGGAGAGAATGATAAAAATAGGAGTAATATATGATAAAATATGTAATCATTTTGTTATTTATATCTATATTTTTTTTATCTTCGATTTTTACCGGACATGGTGGTTTGGAACCGATAAGCCAACTTGTATATGAACTCGGATCTCCCGGGACATCATGGCAAGATCGCCAGAAGGTAGAAGAAAGATTGAAGCAACTACCCAGCGATGAAGTTCTTCCGATATTGCTTTTCGAGGTAGCCAAAGGCATGCCTGATGGGCCAATTTGGAGTAGTGCAGGACCGGACCACGACAAAGATGCCCCACCTGAATGGCAAGCTTACTACGCGGTATTCAGAGTCTGGAAATACCATCTTAAGGGCGCACCTTCTCAAGTTATGGGAGAGTTGCTCTTGACCCTTTTAAAGGGGGCGAATACTCCGGCAGCTAAGATTACTGTTATTAACGGACTTTTCCGGCATTGGATTCCCAAAGCAGAGAAATAGATCGCTTACTTGTTACAAGATTTAAGTGAAGACTATTCTATGAGATGGACTTCGGCTCAAGTTTCGCTAAGACATATAGGAATTGCCTACCACAATAGAGTTTTAGAAATGGCGGAAAGAGAATCCGGTCAGTCAAAATATCGACTGTTTGTCTTACTTGTAGAACCTCCTTATGCAAAGCGAACAGGAGTTGATTCGGATGTAGTGTGCTTGGGTTTTGAAATGATCAAAGAGGAAAGAAAAGCTGACCCTGATTATGATAGTGCAGCTTATTTTATCGCCAGATATCTTGAAACCTATTTGAGTCAGAGATTCGCTCCAGATCAATATCTTAAAAAATATCAAGATAAACACGGTCTTAATGATAGTTTTTTTCGAGACACCGTAGACAATGCCTTAAAATGGTGGACAGAAAATATGCAAAAATATAACAAAGAAAAGTGAGATGCCGTAGCTTCAGATAACATCTAGCTTGTGACTCATCCTGATTCATCGGGATTTATCCGAATGCCCAAAGACCTTTGAAATTTAAAGAAGCCGTTTAGAATAAGAAATAAACTATATGGAAGGTGATGAAAAAATGAAGCTGGGTAAAATGGAAAAAAGGGCTATGATCAGCCAAAAGCATGCCAAACATGGTATTGAACACGTCGAAAGATTATTACGATATGTAAATTTAAAAGGAAATCAGAATTATCTCGAAGTGGGATGTGGCAATGGACATGTATGTAAACACCTGGCCAGGAAATATCACTTGAAGGTTACTGGAACTGATGTTGATCCAGAAATGATTCAGTTTGCCAAGGAGAACATTGATGATATACCTCATATTCGTTTCTTGGAAATGAATGCAACAAAAATGTCCTTTGAGGATAACGAATTCGATATTGTTCTCTCCTTCGGGATTATGCATCATATAGGTAATTGGGAAGGGGCGTTGGAAGAAATAAGTCGGGTTTTAAAACCACAAGGGTTTTTTATTTTTGGTGATTTAGCATATTCAAGATTTACCACCACAATTTTTAGGCCTCTCGTAAAGAATTATGGTGTTTATACCATTGATGACATCACCCATTGTTTAAGAAGAAATAATTTCGAAATTGTTCATAGAGAGGAACCTAAAGGAGTAATAATGAAATATTATAGCATAGTATTTCAGAAAATAGAGTGAAATTATAACAACATTGGAGATTCAGATATACTAAAAAGGTTAGGCGAAATGCTTACTTCGGGACAAAAAAGTAAAAGAAGGAGAAAAAGTGGTTTTATTTCGTAAAGGCGGATTTAAAAAAAACAGCTTCTATTCATGCTTCTATTCTTACTGGGACGGAGAATAAGATTTTCATTTTCTCAAAGATAATTATGTTATCAGTCTTTATCTCTCTATTTTCCTACCATTACAATTAGGGATGATATGGTTTTCCATAGGTCTGCCTATTTACTTATTTAGAATAAATATGGACAGACACCTATTTTCCTAAGAAGACAAATCTATTATGTGGGAGGTAGTAAAGGGTGGATAAAGACAAAAAGTGGGATAGGAAAGAAGTTGTAACAGTGGATCCTGGTTCACTTCTCTCAGGTGGAGTGGATGTTCATCTCTATGGGAAGGGAAAGGATTATGGAAAGCATGCACATGGTTGGGGTCGAACTGAGGAAGAAGCCAGAGAAAATGCTTATAAACATTGGAGAGAGAACTATGAATGAATTAATCTTTGGAATTAGCTTTTGATATTAGAGTTGGTCCTTTAGAAGGGGTAAATGTACTTAGCTGAATTGTATGTAAAACTTTCTGCTCGAATTGAAAGAATGGAAAATATTCATATTCGAAGGGAGGATTTTAAATGAGTGATAAGAGAGAAAAATTATCTATCCTTCAAACTCTGAAGGTCACTCCAACTATGTAATACTGTTTCTTAGTTAATAGAAAAATGACAAGCCCTTTGGTATTTTGCCGAAGGGCTTTTTTTGTTAAAAAGCTGCTTTTAAAAGATTTGTAGTATAATAAATATAGAAAAATTATATTATTTATTCTTAGATATAAAAATGAAAGAAGAAGTTTCTTTATTAAAAATGAATAAAGAACAACAATTACTAAATATAATTCAACACATTGAAGATCCAATAGCCCAAAAAACCGAATGGACTCCTTTAAATAGACATGCTGCCAGTTTTATAACCCATAAACTTATAAAAAAATCATTTAGTCTAATGCAATTTGAAGCAACATTAGAATTAAAAATATTTTATTTATTTCCTGCACTATTTGGAATCTTTCTCGGTATGGCATTTTCAAATTCATTTAATATAATCATATTTGTTATATGTATAATTTTAATTTTAGCTGGTATATTATTATACCTTTTTAATACAAAACCAATAATATTTGATAAAAATAAGGGATATATATGGAAAGGGAAAATAAAAGACTATCCTTATCAAATAATTGAGAATAATAAAATAAAATGTATATCTTTAAATCAAATATATGCAATTCAATTATTACGCAGTTCGCTAAGGTGGGTCGTTTCCTATGAGATAAATTTAATTTTAAAAGATGGTAAACGGTATGATGTTCTCGGTCATTATAATTTAGAAAAAATAAAAAAAGATGCTGAAACGCTTTCTAAATTTTTACGAATACCTCTATGGGATATTACTTATTATGACCTGAGTTCAGGTAAAAGACTATATTGACCAAGTATTTTGTGTCTGAAAAAGTAAAATTAGTGAATTTATGGAAAAAAGCTGATTTATTCTTCTGATATTGAAGGACCACAGATAGAAGATTATGCAGAAGAGATGATAAGAGAAAACCCGATTGATACTCGATGGCTTTCCTACTTATCTTTTTGGGAAATGATCAATCGAATAAATATGGAAAGGGCTAAAAATAATATTATGAGAATTGTCGAGGGAGTAAAAGCCCATTGTGTAATCATTTATGACCATCACATTTTAAGGGAAGAAAAATATAAAGAAAGATTTAAGGAAGTTTATGAAAAGGCAGGGGAAAAATTGATGACTGCCGCAGAATGTATGGCTGAACAATCTATAATTGATAAAATTACCAAGGAAAATGGATTAAAATGAAACAACATGCTTTTTTTTACTCTGGGACCATAAATAGAAAGTAGGAGATATTGATAAGTGTAATAGAGAAGGTGCAATTAGTCGCAAATACCATTTATTCTCGATCTTAATTTACAATTTATCAATTCCGTGTTTTTTTAGCCATTCTTCAAAACCGCCTTTCTCTTCAAAAAATTCTTTATCATAATTTTCTTCTAATTTTTTTATCTGTTGGGCCAAGAGGGGCTGTTGATAAACCATTTCACTTATCTTTTTTTCAAAATTAGCACTTAGTAAAGATAAATCGTACAGATCTATATTGATATTTAACATTTTAGTTAACTTCTCAGTAACCACTTTTATAGCTTTGTGGTTACGGGCTTGGATATAAATAGGTATTTCTGCTACTAAAGTAATCATTTCTATTCCCTTCTCGGCACAAAGTTTGAGTAGTAAAGTAATAAAACTAGCTGGTCCTTCGTAATTGGCTAATTTAATTTCACTTTCTTTAAATTCTTTTTTTTGTTTTGCGTTAGATAGAGAATAGGATATTCTTACTTCTCTTGTGTGAGGAATTGGACCAGCTACACTCCCTACGAAATAGATTTTATTTATCTGAAATTCATCTACTGAGGCAAAAATACAGTGAGCATAATCATCCCAATTAAAGTTAGGTTCTTTTCCCCGGAATAAGATCAAATTATTCTTCTCATCATAGAAAAATTCATTTTGTGGATATTGAAAATCAATAACCAGACCATCTTTAATCCGGGTATAGGGCCTAAATTGAGCGGTTTCCGTCATTGCTCCGGGAAAATTAAAGATATAGTATTTTTGGGAATCTATTTCAGCAATTTTTTTAGCTTCTAATTTATTTTTTAAATAGCGAATAGTGCCTGTAGAAACAAATCCTCCATCCATCCAACCCGAAAAGCCTAATATTAAGGATGGATTTTTAAGTTTTGGTTTGCTATAAAATTTTAAACTTTCCATTTATTTTTTCTCCTTCCTTTAGAATTTAGAAAAAGAATTCTATACTTATATTAGCAAATTTTGATGTCTATATCAATTTGTAAAATTAAGTAATTAAATATATAATTATCAATATAAATAACTGAATTTATTGTTATAGTTCTTACCCGTTTATCTAACTTGACCTAAGATAAGTGTGACACTATCTTAAATATTCTATTTTTTAAATTAATCGAGCGAAAAGTTTCCTTTTTTACTAAAAAGAGAGTCATTAAATAAAAAATAAAGACATAACCCCAGCCCCTTAGGAGGTGATGTTTTAGTAAAAAAATGATATACCTTTCGCAAAAAAATAAGGGAATAGTAAAAATAGAATTGAAAATGGGAGGTTTATCATGAGAAATCTAAAAAAGCTAATTATATCCTTGTTAATAGTGTTAATGGTAGGATTGCTACTATCGGTAAATGTGTTTAGCGATGAGAAAGTAGCGGGATCTACCCAGGATACGTAATAATTCAGAGTCACGATGTACACGGTATGTACTTACCTGAAAAAGAAAAAGGGGGGATGGAAGCATGGGCCACTGAGATAATCAGGTTAAGGAAAGAGTATCCCAATAGGGTCATAGTTCTCGATTCAGGAGATTTAAACACTGGAACCCTAATTTCTGATGTACCTTATAAAGGAATATTAGGGGGAGCAATGATTGAATTTATGAACGAGTTAGGCTACAATGTTTGGACTCCCGGAAATCACGAATTTGATAAGGGGCAAAAAAATTGTTTAGGCTATGCTAAACTTGCTGATTTTCCAACTGTTTGTGCCAATATAGTTTACACAGCTACAGGGGAACCCTTTTTCCCACCCTACACTATAATTGATGTCGATGGATTGAAGATTGGCATAATCGGAGTGATGGAAGAAATATTCAAGATGGAGATTATAAAAGAAAATACCGAAGGATTGGATGTGTTATCTATTGCTTCAGCCGTTGATACTTATGCAAAATTTTTGGAACCACGTACAGATTTGATCTTTGTACTTGTCCAAGGTGGAATGGATGATACTCGATTAGCAGCACAGCCCCCAGTAGATTTAATTTTGCCAGCAGAAGCACCAGAAGGAGGAGCCATAGCGGGAGCTGCTGGAAATGTAACCAAGATCAATAATATTTATGTAGCAGGTGGACCTTCGGGTAAAGATGGCGGTATAGGAAAGATCATTATTGAGGTAAAAGACAATGAGATTATATCGGTAAATGAAGAAGATCTCTGGCTTCCTGCTGAAGAAGCAAAGCCCACGCTTATGATAAAAGCTATGGTAGAGAAATATCAGGGGATGATTGATAAAGAATTTGGAGAAGTTATTGGACAATTGAAGACGGATTGGGTTCGTGCTGAACCAGAAAGCAATATTGGCGATTGGCAAGCAGATGTGATGAGAGCAAAAACGGGAACTGATTTTGCCTTTCAAAATAGTGGGGGAATAAGGAAAGATCTTCCAGCAGGACCCATAACGAAAAGAGATATTATGGAGATTTCACCATTTCATAATACACTTGCTACCTTTACTGTTTCCGGAGCGGAACTGAAGCATATCTTGGAATGGAATTTTGAAAGAGGATGGGATCTTCTCCAGATGTCGGGGATTACCTGCAGTGTGGATATGAACCAGAAATATGGGGAAAGAGTTTCTGATATTTTTGTTAACGAAGAGCCTCTTAAATTAGATAAAGTATATACAGGAACCTTCAATGATTATGGTATAGGTCATGATAAGGATAAATATTTTGATCTGGAAGCTCACAATAAAGTTAATACCTATATCCCACTAGCTCATTCAGAAATTGAAGCAGTAATTGACCAGAAAGTAATAGATATTAAAATGCAGAATCGTATTAAGGTAAAACCAGTAACCGAGAGTTATTTATTAGAAGATGTTGGCTTAAGTGAAGGCGAACTTAAAGAATTAAAAGACAAATTATCCAAAGAGCTTATCTCTTCAGAAATTAATGACGTTGTGATGGCAGCCGTAAGGTAAAAGAACAAAAAAGAAAGAGAAGGAACGAGGAAAAGTAACTAATATCCATCGAGAAAAATTCGAATAGCAGATTAAGAAAAATTTACGGGTAGGGGGTTAGGTCTTAATAAGAAACCTCATCCCAGGATCTTAGATTCTTTCCTACAAGATATACTCTGATACCGAAAGGAAATTCAGGTGGTTAAATCTTTATTCTTGACAGTTAGTTAAATTATTTGTCAAGAATTTGACCCCATTTTCCAGGTTTAAGTAAGGAGGTTGCGTATTATGAATAAAAAATTACTCTATTTTTTGTTGGTAATTGGATTAGCTGTTGT
>CAZWFH010000053.1:0-9220 GCA_964632105.1 uncultured Atribacterota bacterium | reverse complement strand
GTATTATCAATGCCTGATGAATTGTTTTTTGATTCTGATATAGGAGTGGTTACCTGTGTGATGATATTTACTGCACATAAGCCACACCCACCAAATAAAGAAACATATTTTGGGTATTACAAAGATGATGGATTTGTAAAACGAAAAATAAAAGGTAGAATAGATGCTTTTGGTAAATGGGAAGGTATTAAAGCAGAATGGGTGTCATCTTATATTAACAGAAAAGCAAAAGCGGGATTCAGCGTGAATAAAGTTGTTAGTGCTAATGACGAATGGTGCGTAGAAGCATATATGGAAACTGATTATTCAAAATTAAAAAAAGAAGATTTTGTAAAAACGTTAAAAGAGTTTGTTTTGTTTAATGAATTGTTTTTGAAAAAGGAGAAGTAATAATGCCTAAAGTTGTTCCACTCAAAGAATTATTTGAACCCATTTATGGTATTAATCTTGAATTGGTACATCTTGAAAAATGCAATAAAAAAGATCCTGAAAGTATTAGATTTGTATCAAGAATAGAACATAATAACGGAATATCTGCTTATGTAAAAAGGATATCAAACATAAACCCTAATCCCGCACACACAATTTCTGTTGCAGTCAGTGGCTCTGTATTATCTTCATTTTATCAGGATAAAGAATATTATAGCGGTAGGGATTTATATTATTTAAAGCCTAAAAGAAAAATGAGCAAAGAGGAAATGATATTTTACGCTCATTGTATTAAAGCAAACAAATATAAATATAACTACGGGAGAGCAGCGAATAAAACATTAAAAGATATTCTGCTTCCTCTTGAAATGCCAGACGATTTTAAAAATATAACACTTGATAAAATTGCCATTCCGAGTTATAAAAAATTGCTTCAAAAAGAACTTGACTTAAATACAAGGAATTGGGAGTCTTTTGAGTTAAAAGCATTATTTAAAATAACAGGTAGCAAAACAACCCCACTTTCAGAATTAGAAGATTATGGAAAAGGCAAATATCCTTATCTAACTACGCAAGCTACAAATAACGGAGTAGAAGGATTTTACGATTATTATACTGAGGAAAGAAATGTGCTGACTGTAGATAGTGCGGTTTTGGGTTATTGTAGTTATCAACCATTAGAATTTTCAGCAAGTGACCATGTTGAAAAACTTATACCTAAATTTATTATGAATAAATATGTTGCTTTGTTTATTTCTAAAATAATCAATACTGAGCAATCTAGATATAATTACGGTAGAAAATGCAGTCAAGAAAGAATGAGAAAATCACATATAAAGTTACCATCTAAAAATGGTGTTCCCGATTTTGAATTTATGGAAAGTTATATTAAATCATTGCCATATTCAAGCTCAATATAAATGCTATTCCAATGATTAAAAGAATCGACCAACTTCAGCTAATAGCGGATAAAAGGGAAATCAAAAATTTACCAAAATTGCCTTCAGCAACTTCTTTTATTCGGGAGACATTAGGTGAAATAGCAGCTTTGATATATTAGGGGTGATTAGATGAGAGATCCTATCAAATGGTTTGAAGAAGCTATTAATTCAGGAAAATATAAAAAAGAGGTAATTGCTGAAATAAGAGCATGTATTTCTGAAGATGGGTTTAATGTCAGCAAATTCATGGATTGGTTATCTGAACAATTAGAAAAGGATATTGGTGATGACTGATATGGGAGAAGTTCAGAAGATCGCTATTTCGGGATTTCGTGGTGTAAACACACCCCCTTTAGAACTTGACTTCAAAAAGGGACATTCTCTTCAATCAATGATGATTTACGGCCGGAATGGTAGCGGCAAAAGCTCTATTGTTGATGCATGGGAGTGGTTATGTTCTGGAAATATAGAGTATCTTGCCCGAGAAGGAGCAGGCCCGCAAGCTTATCCTCACAAAGAAGCAAGTGAAGGACAAACATACATAGAGGTTGATTTTACGAATGGCGAAATTGGAAAGATTAAGACGGAATATGATCCAAATCGAATTACTCAGCCAAAAATCGAAGGTAACCTGTCAAAGTTAAGGGAGTGTATTCCACATCCCTGCCATTTAAGATACAGAGATCTAACTGAATTTGTTTATAAGCGGAAAGCAGAAAAGTATGAAATCTTGTCACGGTTTATGGGTTTTGCAAATGCACTTGATATTCAAAATGATTTACAAACATGTGCAAGACGACTAGAACAAGAATTAAAAAGTTTACAAAGAGATGGAGATAGGCTTGTAGACGAATATCGAGAAGTCTCTGGAGAGGAACCTAAAGATATCGAGAGTTTTATAAAAATCGTAAATACTATCCTTAATCGTCAAGGTATTGTATCTGTAAAAGAATTAGCTGAAGTAGAGACAAGTATCGAAAAATTAAGAGAGCAAGTAGAAAAAGACGAAAGGAGCCAAAAACTTTCGCTATGGAAAGAGATTCGGGGAATTATCAATCGGTTCTATCCTGTGGAAGACATACGCTCAAATATTTCTGAATTTCAGAGAGACCTTATTGCGTTTAAACAAGATGAAGAGGAAGTATCAAAACTCATTCTTGTAGATTTATATGAGAAAGGTATTGAAGCCATTGAGTCTCTTAAAATATATGATAAGTGTCCTCTATGTGATCAATCTTATGAAGGCAATTTAATCGAACATATCAAAAGCAAACAAGGTCACCTATACGAATTAAGTAAAAGAAGAAATGAGCTTGATGCAAAAAGGAAAAAGCTGCTTTCATCAATTTATGAGGTTATTGGGAAAATTAATTTTGCTAGTTCGAATTTAGAAGAAAAAGAGCTAGAGCCACCTCTTATTCATTTTATGGAAAATCTGATAAATGTAAAACCACTATTAGAAGATTGTAAGGGTATGCTGGGGGAAAAGATAGAAAACATAGAAAAAGAATTTGATTTTATTACGAAGGTAGGTACAAAGGAGTATAAATTATTATTAGAGTCCAAAAGCGAAATCAAAGAAAAGATTTTAAGGCAAGTTGAAATCCTAGAAAAAGACGAATTACGAAAGTCATTAGTTGATGATTTTCAACGGGCAAATAATTTGCAAAAGAGCTTCACGAACTGGACTCAATTAAGTGAAAAGATTAAAATATTTGAAGAAATAAAGGGTTCCTATGAAAAGATAAGAGATGACTATGTTGAAGAAACTAAGAAGGGTGTGCAAGTCTCGTTCGATGCAATTTCCTCTGACCTTTCAAAATATTTCAAGACGCTGGAGAAGGATAGCGAAGTTATTGCCAATCCTAAAATCAAATTGATTTCTGAAAAAGATAAAGCAGTCGAGCTTGAGATTATATTTGGTGGTGATCCGATTAGTCCTGCTTATAAAATATTAAGTGAATCACAGCTTAACAGCTTTGGACTTTCTATATTTTTGGCTTCTATTAAGAATTTCAACACCAATTTCAAGTTTATCATCCTTGATGATGTCATAAATAGTTTCGACGCTTATAAGAGACCACGCGTAATTGATTTATTAGAAGAAAACTTTTCTGACTATCAGATTTTACTTCTCACTCATGATTCAATTTGGTTAGACCGCCTTCAGAGAAGCTTTCCACAGTGGATAAGAAAACATTTTTTAGGTTGGGATTATGCCATAGGCCCAAGGGTCGAACCAGGAAAAAATAGTTACGAGCAAATAGAGGAGTTTCTCGCGAAGGATAATCCTACAGAGGCTGGGAGAACATTTGGTGTATATTTAGAATGGATACTTCAGCTACTTTGTGAAAATTGCCAAGCCTCAATGAAATATAACAGAAGGAATGAACATGACCTTTCCGGACTTTTCCAAGCATTTAGAGAAAGATTAAAGAAGAAATTAAAAGCAACCCATTCAATTGTAAAATTAATATCTGATTTTGAAACTGATATAGGATTTAGGAATTTCTGTGCTCATTGGAAAGAGCCTGAAATACCTTACACTTCATCAGAAATTGAAGGGATTGTTGAAAGATGGAAAAATATAGAGGTTAAAATCGAGTGTAACAAATGCCATAAATTCATAAGGTATGAAAAAGTGGATGGCCATGAACATATTTCTTGTCCCTGCCGGGAACTAAATCTTAAATTAAATAAATACTATATATAATATTGCAATTTTACACACTTAACAAATTTAAATGGTTTATTTTTCCAAATGTATAATACTAATCTAATAGATATTATATGTGAATCTTAATATTTTAATAAAATAGAAAATTATGCAAAGTTGGCATGTAAACAAGTTATTTAAAATTTTCTTGTATGATTAAATGGAGGTAAAAGCTATAATGGAAATGAAACAAACAATTGAAAGAATAGCTACGCTAAAAGAGCAGGATATAGGACCTACAGAAGAAAATGTAAAACAAAAAGTAATTGTTCCACTACTTGAATTATTAGGACATAAACGAGAAAGCTTAGAATTTGAATATCGCACACGGAGAGGAGGCAAAATAGATATTTTTATAAAGAATGTGCCTCATGATTGTAAAGTAATTATTGATACAAAGAATTATAATGAAAACTTAAATGACTATCTAGAACAGATAAAAGAGTATACTTTTGATGAAGCCGCGTTGCTCACAGTAATAGCAAATGGTACTGAAATTAGAATTTATAGTCCACTTCGAGGAGTTGCATTTGAACGATCATTATTATATTCCATTAAAATAAAAGATTTAAGTAAAGAATCAGTTTGGAGAACACTTTCAGATATTTTACACTTTGAAAACTTAAAAAATAGGAATGTGCTCAGAAAAATAAATGAACGAGAACAACAAATAAAACATGCTATGGCTAATGAAGACCATCTTACAAAAGAATATAAGGATAAGGTCGAAATAATCGATAGTAATATAGAAACAAAAGAGGACGAAATTGAGCAATTACAGGGAGAAAAGGAAGGCTTGGAAAAAGAATTGAAAACAGATATATCAAAAATTTGGGATACTCTTGGATTGCCTCTTGAACTTTTTAAGATTTACATTCCCACTCCTTATAGTACATTAACAGTTGGACCATCTTCTAGAGGTACAAAGGCGGGAAGAGTTACGTTGGGGGAATTAGTAAATGCAAATTTGGTTAAAAATGGACAATTATTATATTTCTATAATACTCGACTATTTCAAGATGAGCAAGCAGAAATAATTACTTTATCCAATAAATTGAAATACAAAAGTGATGGTAAAATATATTCAGTTTCGGAATTAGCTAAAGTCTTGCTCATAAAACATGGTTTTAAGCGTGACGAACATGGAGTAGCAGGTCCTAAATACTGGCGAACAATGGAAGGGAAGTTACTCAATGATCTTAATGAAGAAGTGAGGAAACGACGAGGTGATCGAGGATAAAATATCGAACAAGACTGTGCCAAGATATGGTTGTCTAGCTCAATAATTTGGCTATTTTTCTTAGTTTTCATAAGGGGTTTGATAAACCTAGATTACCAATGTCTTTTCAAATGATTAGAATATGACAGGAGATAGAACTATATTGCGCTATTATCATATTTTAATAAATTTTAGTATGTTTTTTTACTTATTGACCTTTATATTTATTAAATAAGGAAACAGGGGGACGGTTCTTTGTTTGACAATTCCCTATTACCGTTAGCAAGATAAGCTTTTATCGGGATGATTTTTATCCCCGGGGAAACAAAAAGAACAAGTAATAGTAAAATAAAGAAGAATATAAGCGGTATACACCAGAAAAAATATTTGTAGATGATGATTATTGAGAATTTATTGATATTCTTGATAGATTCGTGTGCACTCACAAATACAATCCGGGATTTTTAAATATTTAAAAGAACTCGATGCAGTTCATTATGGCAATTATCCGGATTGACCGGATTTTCGCAAAATAAAATCTTAAGGACATGAAACAAAGAACCGTCCCCCTGTTTTTCTTTTGTCACTATTTTAATTAATAATTGAAGAAAAATACTAATTTAAGCAATCAATAACAATTTTTTCATGTAGGGGGTTTAGAATTGTTAATTATATCGGATGAAGTTAAAAAGGTTTATCCAGAAGCATTAATGGGTATACTGGTAATGAAAAATGTATGCAATCCCAAGAAACATGAAGAGCTTGATAGATGCAAACTCGAACTTGAAAATATCTTAAGGAAAAATTTTACCGGATTAGATAGAGCTGATTTAAAAAATATGGAACCGCTCAAGACTTATAATGATTATTATAAAAGATTTAAGAAAACATACCACGTATTATTACAATTGGATTCAATTGTTTTTAGGAAAATATAATAGTGACAGACACCTATTTCCTTAAATAATTAATATTTTACTTTTAAATTAGATAAATAGGGCAGATATAGCAGGTCAATAATTTGCTCACTTTTAACGGAAAACCTATAGGGTCTGAGGAGTCTCTTAACCAACTGGTTAGGGCTTTAGATATTATTATAGATAGATGCCATAAAGGAAGACCTCGCAAAATGAAAAGCTAAACCATAGAAAAATAGGATGTCTCCATATTTTAATTAAAAATTTGACCCCTGCAAATCTAAATAAATTTTGAAATGATAGAGGTAACTATGAGGAAAATATTTATTTTAGGAATTGCACTATTTTTTTGTTTATTTTTTGCAGGTTGCAGCTGGGAAACAGCACCACCAATTATTCCAGGTAATGGCGGGATGGATGAATATGACTCTCAATTCGTATCTTTATTAGACAAATTAAAGAATCCTCTAAAATTACTTAATTTTTTATCAACCTGCCACTACGAAGAACATGATGGCGCGTACACTCCCTATGAATTTTATATTGGGAAAGAGGGGGATTGTGTCGATTTTAGTATTTTTAGTTGTTATGTTCTACACTATCATGATTATAATGTATATTCTGTACCCATATTTTTCCTTAATGAATCTGCAGGGCACCTCTTAACTGTCTTTGAATATAAAGACACGGATGCTGATTGGTATTGGGGTTCTACAATGGACAAATATGGCGTTATTGACGTGTCGTCTTTGTTTTCCTCAGTTTCCCGGCTCTAGATAGCATTGAAGCCTGTGTAAATGCTTATATAGATTTTTTGGGAGACTCCTACGCTTTGGCAAGTTATGAAGTTCACCCCTGGAATTATTGTGGTTATAGGACCACGGCTCGATAATAACAAATAGATCCTATTTTTTATAACTTTTTTCTTTAATAAAAATTTTGGTTCTTCAATTTTGGTAAAAAGAAGGACTTTTAAAAGTTATGTCGTATATATAATATAATACGTAAAATATTTCACTTAAATATATTTTTTATATTTCTATAATTTTTAATAAATTTAATATTTTAACCTGTATGAAGGTAACAGGAGAGACCTTTTCTTTCCACCATAAAAGAAAAGGAGCCGAATGCGTATTCCGGAGTATCCGGACGGCAATTCCGAAGGCATCCGGACATTAAACCGGAACATCCGGACACCTTATCGATTCAATTTTTATTAACATTATTCTTAATCAATAATTATCGTTTAGTTCATATTAAATTGAAAAACCTGAAAGAATTTGATCTAAAAGCCTTACTCTTTTTTCCAATAAGGTTTTGTTCCATTATTGTATACCCATAGCGACTATTCGGCAACACCCTTTTGACCTATCGCTCATTAGATTGCCTGAATGGTCTTTTTGCCATCACCTCCCGCATAGATTTTTTTGAATCCAGCGGCAGAATATAGGCATTGTGGATTATCCGGTCCATTATGGCATCTGCTGTGGCAGGATCAGGGAATAAGTCATGCCAATGCGTATGGGGGATCTGTCCGGAAAGTATGGTGGATGATCTGTTATACCTGCTTTCTGCAATCTCAAGAATATCCCTACTTTCCTCCAGGGTGTATGACTTAAGGCCTATGTCATCCAATATCAGAAGACTTACTTTTTTCAACTTATTCATAAATTGAGTATAGCAATTTTCGTTTTTTGCGGCCTGAATTTCAAGCAGGAGTTCAGGTATTCTGTAGTATTTGACAGTATAACCATGGCGACAGGCATTATTCCCAAAGGCACAGGCCAAAAAGGATTTACCACAACCTGTTTTACCCGAAATAATGATATTAAGTCTCTGTTCGATGAAGGTACAGCTGGAGAGTGTCCGGATGGTTTTTTTATCTATCTTTCGCTCTTGATTATAGTCAATGTCTAAAATACAGGCATTTATTGCCAGAGAGGCATTATACAGGAGTCGTTTAATTCTGGCGTTTTTTCTGTGCAACCACTCTTTTTCAACGATAATAGCTAGTCTTTCCTCAAAGGAGAGCTCTCTTAAAGCAGGGTCTGAATCAATCAGCACCTGGGCCATGACCTTAAGTTTCATACCTTTTAGTTTTTCTACGGTAGGATGGTTAAGCATAGATACCACCTCCTGCATAAGCCCTACTTCCTCTAATATTTTCATGCTGTATGATTTTATCATCCTCTCTCTTAGATAATCTGGAAACAACCTGTTTTAAAATGAGGTTAAAATACTTGTACGAGCAGATATTTTTATCCAGAGCTTCCCTGCTGGTAGTTTCCATTATTTCAAGCGGATAGTCTTTACCAAGGCGCATGATACCCATGCAGGCCCTATAGCTCTGGACAGGGTATTCCCGAGTCTCGAGGATCTTTTTTATGAACTCCCGGGTGTTCGGGCCGGTTTTATCTGCCCATAAGAGAAAGCGGTCGGAACTCCACCCGTAGACAGCCTTGTGTTCATCAGGCATATGTTCTTCCAGGGTTTCATACCTTTTAGAGGTGTTGTAGTTTCTGGGATAGGCGGCTACCCGTTCATGACCTACATACACCTCTATGGTTTTAGAAGTTGCCCTTATTGAACAGGGGCGGTTGACATAGGAATAATGAACACTGTAAAAAAAATTGTCATAATCCACATGGTAATTAAAGGCAACTTTTGTCTCCTTCCATTGGGCATATTCATATTTGGTTAAAGGCAAGGCTTGTAAGCAGGGTTTGTCAATCTTTTCAAAGGCAGCCTTTCTATTGCCTTCCATCTTTTGAAAAGGCCGATGAATAAATTTCTCAAGTTCTTCAGATATCGCCTGGTTGATTTCATAGAGGCTAAAAAATTGCCTGTTTCTCAGGGCGGCAATTATTCTCCGTGAAACATTCCCTACCATGTTTTCATCAGCGGCCTTATCGTTATTTTCCCGCCCTGGCAGGTATGATGGTCGTCCTATAATGCCTGGCCATCTCCTGATAGCTCTTGTTTAAGACCGGGTCTACCA
>CAZWFH010000052.1:0-9264 GCA_964632105.1 uncultured Atribacterota bacterium | reverse complement strand
CCAAGAACTACATACTGGAAAGTTTGAAATATATTTTAAAAAAAGAAGGATTTTATGAGCCTTTTGTCGAATTATAAAAAGGATATAGAAAAATTAATAAAAATTTACTTCATAATAAAATTGAATATAGAAATTTATAAAAATGTGAATTTGTGAAGTCTAATCCCAAAAGCTTTTCTATTAAAAAACTATTTCAGAAATAAAAAACCAGGGGTAATATCGAAATGTTATTAGATGTAATGGGTGTACTTGGATTTATATTAAGTATAGTAATTTTTATTATTACAAGATTGGAGCGAAGAAAAACTTTAGTCTTAGATTTGGAATGCATTTGTGGTGAATTAAGCCAAAAGTTCAAAAGAGAAATAGAAATAGATGGTCTTAAAAATGTACTTAAAGAAGATATGATAGTCATACGTGGTATGAATACTGGGCAACAAGCTATCGTGTTGGATAAAAACTCCTTCAAGATTATCGGTCCAAAGAAAAATGTGGATATTAATTATACTGATTGGTTTGGTCTTAAAGACATACCTCACCCACTTAATCCAGGAGAAAGTTTTGAAGTTGGTATATTCGAAGATTGCTTTACATATGCTCAGGGCTACAAAGGATTTTCAAAAGATATTATTCCTATATCAGTAGAGGTTTCAGACATACAAGACAAACTATATAAAAATAAATCAAAATATAAACTATTCTTGGAAGTCGGTGCCATTAAAAGACAGTGTTAAATAAATAAGGTTACATCCCCCGATTTATTAGACAATTAGTATTTTACTTTTAAATTATTTAAATATAAAGTGTGCCGAGTCAATAAGTCGGTAACTTTTTTCGGAAAAGTTATAGTGCCTTAGGAGTTTCTTGACCGGATGGTCGAGGTTATAGGTATTAATATATATAGGCGTCCTAAAGAAGATCTCGTAAAAGGGGAAATTAAACCACAGAAAAAATAGGATGTGCCCATATTTAAATAAATTAATTTTTTAGGTGGATAATATATGCAGGAAAAAATATCACAAATTGCTGAATCTCTATATGCTATTGCCCATACTGGAATTACTAAAAATATTGATTTTATAGAAAAAGCTTGTAAGGAATGTTACAAAAACCAAGAATCTTTCAGCAAAGAAATTAGAAATAGTATTGGTTTTGAATATATGATAATCTTTATTAATCTTATTATTAGGATTGCATATGATATCTTAGGTGAGGACAAAGCTTGGAAATTGTTAGAAGAATTGGAAAAAATATTTTGGGAACACATGTCAGATACGATTGATGAAAGAAATATAGATGATTTTACAATTTCAGAAGAAGAATTTAAAATACATCTTAAAACTAGATTTAATGAATATAGTGAATATAAATTATCTACCGGAAAAGATAATAATCTAAAAGGTACTCTTTTTTGGGAATTTGGCAAGAAGACATCTAAAATCTCTGGACATCCTTATGATATAAGAATTGTCATAGCTGGTTCAACAGGTGCATTTACTTTTGCAGGAGAAAGGCAAGAACTTGAAAAAATAATTAATCAGATAATTTAATTTTATCAATTTATTATTAGTATCGGATGACTAATATGAAGAAAATAGACAGTTCTGAAATAGTGTATAGTTTAAACAATATCCAAAAAGAAATTTCTGTTTGGGAAGCACGACTGTCAGAAAAGGAAAAAAAAGTTTCTGATTTATCAATTCAAACCCAAAATTCAAAGATTGCTTTAAATCTATTTTTGAGTGAATATAATTCAAGGATTGGTTTGCTTTATGTGAAATTAGATAAAATCAAGCTAAGTATCAAGGAATATCAAAATAGAATTAATCTTGCTAAAAACAAGAAATTATCTCCAGATGACTTAAATAATATTGAAAAGGAAGTAAGGGAAAATTTTTTTCAAGAAAGAAGCAAGATCGATAATTTAGAAAGTGAGACAACCGATTCTTCCGAAGAATATGATAAAAATTTAGAAAAAGAAAAGGAGAAATATTTAGATCTTAAATCTCTAGAAAAAGTTAAAAAATTCTATCGTAAACTTGCTTTAAAATTTCATCCAGATAGAGCTAAGAACTTAAAACAAAGAAAAGAATTCGAAAAAATCTTTCCAAAAATAAATGAAGCATATCAAAATGGCGATTTGGATACTCTTAAAAAATATATGAAACAAGTAGAACGAGAAGAGCAGATAGCCAAGGAAACTCCGGAAGAAAAACTTGTTAGATTAAAAAAAGACTATGAGGTTATTTTAAGTATTATATTAAAAATGCATAGGGAGATAGAAGATTTGGAATCAAGTGAGACATATAAATTAAAAAAGAAAGTTGATAAAGCCAAAGGAAAAGGAAGAGACCTACTCAAAGAGCTTGCTGCCAATATAAAGTTAGAGATATCCGAGAATCAAAAAATACTCGAGAAACTCGTTGCTCAATATAAAGAGATAGTCGATGAAGTAATATAGTAATATGGATAAAAACGAAGTATTAATTATTAAAAATTTTTATGATTTAACTCTATTCAAGTCTAATACGCGAAAAGAACTTGTTATAAGAGGACTTAATGCTCTATCGGAAGATAAGGATGCTGACTTTTATTTTTTTAAAGGCGAAGAGTGTAGAATAAAAAGAGAGTATAGTAAAGCAATATCATATTATGAGAAAACTTTACAAATTGACAGTGGACATATAGATGCGCTTTTTTATTTAGGTTTAGTTTATTACTTGCGTGATCTTTATGCCGTAGATACTATTAATAGATTAATAAAGGTATCACGTCAACTCTTGAAGGAATTAAAACGAGAGCCAACCGTTCAAGAAATAGCTAAAAATATGGGTGTTCCTTTAAAAAAAGTAAGAAGGATATTAGAACTTGGGCAAAAAGATATTTCCTTTGAAGCTCGGGCAGGAAAAGTAAAAGGAAACTATTTTGTAGATTTTATAAAAAAAGATGATGAAGATTCTGCCATCGAAAACTTTCGAAAAGTCATTCAAAAAAATTTCCAACATACTGATGCTTTTTTCTTTTTAGGGTGGCTTTATAATAGAAAAGGTGATTATGAAAAAGCGATAGAAGCTTATCAGGAAGTTATTCGCGTCGATTCTAACTTTCCTTTAATAGATATTGTATATAATAATATAGGATATCTTTATGGTGAATTAGAAAAATATCCTGAATCTGTGAATGCTTTTAAGAAAAATATTGAAAAAAATCCCAAAGACGCAGGTGCTTATTATGGCTTAGGATGGATATACAACGAATTGAAATATTATGAAAAAGCGATTGAAGCTTATAAACAGTCTATACTTATTAAGCCAGATTATGCTTATGCCCATTATGGCTTAGGTTTTATATATTTGGTCTTAGGGGATAGAAATGCTGCGTTAAGTGAATATAATATCCTCAAAGATTTAGATAAAGATATATCAGAAAAATTATTTAATATAATTTATAATAAAAACTCGGGTAATTCTTATGACTCAGATAATGCAATTAAATAAAAGGGATATTAATGTAAATGTTCGCTTTAATCAATCAAAAAGGTGGAGTAGGTAAAATTACTTGCATAATTAACATAGGAGCGGGCTTAAACAAGCCAAATAAAAAAGGTGACAAAGGACTCTCCCCCGTCGCTTTCTACCACTGATTTGAAAGAAAAGAGGAGAGAAACAATAAAAGAGTGGATTAAGTCCGGAAGGATTAATAATATAAATAGCGAGACATAAAAAATTATTGTCTATGAATCTATTGGCTACTAAAACATATTTGAGAATAGGTATTTTTCATAAAGGAGAGTAAAGAAACGGAAATTAATAAACCGTTAAAATCAGAACACCTAATTTTATTAAATGCTCGAAAAATAGTAGTTATTACATTTATTATATTTGCAATTTATACTTTTGGCTCTACGTATTTATTGGGATATAAAATTATAAATTACGCAGAGTACAATACAATATTTAATTTACTACTTATAACCCACGCTTTTTTTTGTGGAAGATTATATAACGTAATGTCGAAAAACGTAATTCTATCCTTAATTATGGGAGTTTTAATAGTAGTTTTAAGTTGGTTTGCTCTAGGGATAGGAACATTTCTATTAACAATCTATCTACTTATTAAGTCGAATATATCCTTAAAAGAACTAGAAAAATAAAAATGTTGAATAGTTTTAAAAAAGGGAGGGGTTGATTTTATGTTTGAAGAAGAGCAATTTGCACAAGCATACGAACGCCTGAGGGCTAAAATTATTCAAGAAAGAAGGAAGGCAAAACAAATCGGACATAATATTTGGATTATTCTTGCAATTGTATTTTTGTTTATTTTGTTTTCAGGTGGAGAATGGTATTGGTTTGTGATTTGTATTATAGGTGCCTTAGTATATGGATCTTATTATTCAAACAATGCAGTGAAAAAGATAGAAGAGGAAACAGGATTAACAGTTTATGGACAAGAAGCTGTTTTAAGAGGTAGAAGTCCTTTTGGAGTACATGGAGACCAGGATTTTTCATCAGAAAACAAAAATAAATATTTTGATTGGTTAGAGAACAATAATTAAAAATGAGGAGGGTATTAATATGAAAATAAAATGCCCGGTTTGTGGTTGTGAAAATTATTTTAGTGGTCTCGAAGATGAGGAAACCAGGTTTTGTAGTAGTTGTAATGAACCACTATTTAAGATTGGAAAAGAAAAATCTTATAATGCGGTTCCTGAGTCTAAACAAATAATTGATTTACAGAAGTCACTTGAAGGAAATCAACTTGGTACAATGGTAAGTATATTTGAAAGCGATCCAGTATGGAAAGAAATGATTGGACAAGAGAAAATAATGTTTGAATCTGGCCTACCAGATGAGAGATTCTTTATGACGTCCCCCGGTGACAAACAGTTTATGTGTGGACTTGTCTTTGATAAAGTTTATAAAGTTAGTATAGTGGCTCCTATTTCATATACAAAATATTATTTAAAACAATTTACCAATAAATACGGTGGTCCTACTAATGAACCTGAGCCTGGGTTATATATATGGGAAAATAAAAATACTGCTCTCGAATTAATGACAAGCGGGCCTCAATTGAACATTCTCTTGACAGATAAAAACCTTTTAAAGAAGGCATACGGTATATAACAGTGGAGAAAAAAGAGAATTTTTTTAAGAAGCGGTTATTGTAAAAATATATTACAGAAATTAGGGGGGTTTTACTATTAAGTTATTTAATAAATATACCCAAGATGAAGACAATTCCATATTAGAAGTTTATTGTGATAATTTAAAGAGAGACGAGATTAAAGAGCTGTTAGCATTACTCGAAGGTATAAAATTTAAATATATATCTGTTGATACAAAAAGCATCAAAATTGAAGAAATCTTGACGGAAGTGCGGGGAGAAAAAATTATATTTTATAGTGAGTTTAGATTATGAAATATACAGAAGACCAAATTGAACAATATTTCAGCGATTATATTGTTTCAAATAAAGATGCAATAAAAAGCCGTTTACGGTTTTTATTGGACATTTGGAAACAACAAGATGATCAATTAATTGCACCTGACGTTTGGTATTGTTTTGAGGAAGCGAGGCATGCGTTTATGATGGGTAATTTTGTGGCAAGTATTATTATGAGTTCGGTCACAATGGAAAGACATTTGGCGAGATTATTAGGGCTTCCTTATTTTAAGCCAGTTGATGAAAAAACCTCGTTGGAGGGTGTCGGAGAAAAAGTTATCAAATCAGCAAAAGGAAAAGGTATAATTGATGATGATTTGAAGAAGAAACTACTGGAACTAAACAAATTGAGAGCTGATTTTGTGCATGGTATAGATTCAAATGTTCACCAAAGACCGCAAAAGAAAGATTCAATTATAAATGCGTTTATGTGGACAGAGCCAACAATCCATACTAAAGAGATAGAAAGAAACGCAAAAAAATCTATAAAAATACTATTTGAAGCAATGGAAAAACTGCATTATACAAAATTAAATTATTATTAATAATAAAGAATATTTTGAAATCGTCTAATCCGAAAGGGTCGCTTCCACGGGTGAGTGGAAGCGGGCCTGGAGTGAATTTCTCTTGGAGAAACAGAGGGACAGGTTCTTTGTTTTACAAAAATAAATATAAATGACGATCTTTCAAAAGGGTAAAAACATACAATGCAAGCGAGTAAGGAAAATAATTATATGGATATAGATGAATATGGATATTTAGGAAAAGATATAAAGCAATATAAAGTTCTATTAATTAAAAAATACAAAGAGGTTTTTAATTTTATTGAAGAACTTAATCATTTTTTTAATAAAATTAAGTTCGAGATAGATGTAAAAAATGATGATTTACAAGGTGGAACAATGATAGGTTTATTTACTAAATCTTTGACCACTTTTCAAGCCATTTATATTTTGTATAGGAATTATTTATGTAATAATGCTGAAAATCTATGCAGAATTCTATTCGAAGAAATGATAAATATTGGTTATTGTAGTTTAGGGGAAGATGAAGCTAAAAGATATTTATCTTTAGAAGCGATTGATAGATTAAAAAAATTGAATAAAATAAAATACGGTAAAAATTATTTTTCGGAAGAGGAAGGAAAAATATTTTTTACAAAAAAATCATACGATAAAAGTAAAAGTGAATTAATTGATCATATTGAAAAATTAAATTTAAAAGGATTATTAAATGAAAAAGGCAAACCTTCAGCTATAAGTATAGAAGAAAGAATAAAACTAATTAATTCACCAGCTATTTCGAATTATTATTTATCATTTTATAGCATTGTATCAGAGGGAGTGCATTCTTCTCCAAATATACTAAACAGATACTTAATATTTGATGAATATGGGTTAGTTAAGGAATTGCGTTGGGGTCCAATAGCAGAAAATTGTGAAATTTACGCTCTTTTTGCAGCTATCCACTTCATGATGATTAATATTGAATATATTCAAAAATATTTTAAATGTCCAAAAAAAGAGGTTATTTTAAAATATACAGAAAAGTTCCAAAAATTAGGCCATAAATATAATTATTTTTCATAAAAAAAAGTAATAAAACAGGGGACGGTTGTACTAGCTCAATAACTCGGTAACTTTTTCTAACTTTTCACATGTATTCAAAGGGTAAAATCTTTATAATTGACAATTAACAACTATTTACCAAGGATTAAAAGCGATGAACGGTAAAGAAAGTAAAAAATCTCCATTTTTTAAGCGACGATTTTGCGCCAGAGAACCGTTGCATCAGTTCAATAATTCGATAACTTTAATATCACCGGAGATGTAATATGGAAATAAGAATTGCAACCTGGAATATGGCTTATTGGCAATATAAGAAATGTTTTGAAGAAGCATGGGATTATTATCTCAAAGAAATTGACTCAGATATTATTTTTTTTCAAGAAGCCAGAACTTCAAGGGTCATTGAAGATGATAAGGAACATCTTGTTTGGAATGAGATTGGCGGTAATCGCCCCTGGGGTTCAGGTGTATATAGTAAAAAATATAAACTAACTGAAGAAATTATAAAAACAGAATTCAAAGGCGCCTTTTCAATTGCCAATACTAACATAGAGAATAGAAAATTAACTTTTATCTCATTGTATGGACTTATGGAAAGTAATGGCACTACAAAGGGTTATTCCATAACAAATCTTCATAGAATGCTTTCGGATTTAACTTGTATATTTAATGGTCATCTAGACGGTAAAAGGAATATCGTTTTAGGTGGAGATTTAAATGCCAGCGTGCAATTAGACCCAATACAAAAGAATGATTCCCATAAGATCTTTTTTGATAGGCTTGAAGATTTCAATTTGAATGATTGTTTTAAGTTATCAAATAAAGAATTTCCTGTTCAAACTCTCAGACACCATAGAAGCAAAGTAAAATGGCAAAATGACTACTTTTTTATCAGCAAATCACTCTCAAAAAAATTAATAAATTGCGAAGTTGTAGATAATGACAAAGTTCGAAAATACAGTGATCATAACCCTGTAGTTATTACATTAGATTTGTAAGATAACACGGTGATGGTTATGTTGATAATATAGGCTAGAGCGATGGAGGATAATCATGAAAGCAAATGAATATATTATATTGAATAAATAGGGACAACACATCCCATTTTCTTAAATAGGGAAGGCGCACCAAGACAATAGTCCGGTAACTTTTAGGTTGTCCTGGAAGAAAAGAGAAGAGAAATAATAAAAGAATGGATTAGTTCCGGGAGGATTGAAATGTGAAAAAGAACAGTCACCTGTTACGTTTGGCAGGAAAAGAAGAGTTTTTAAAGAATGAGAAAGTACGAATAGGAAAACTTTATTCAAAAAAACACAGAAAGGGTTTTTCAAATAAAGATGAATTTGTAAAATGGTTTGAAAATACAATAAAATCTCAAAATTTCAAATGCTATTATTGCGATACATCTATATTTGATATTCGTTCGTTAATTGATCAAGAAAAATTAAAAACCAGAAAAATTGGTTATGGCAGACGAGGTCCTATTTTAGAAATAGATCGAAAAATAAATTCTAATGGTTATACAAAAGAGAATTGCATATTATCTTGTTACTATTGTAATAATGATAAAAGCTACATATTAGATTCGGAGGACTATAAAAAATATTTTGGCGAAAATAGAAAAAAATATTTTGAGTATTTGAAAAATAAAAAATAATAATTTGACCGGCCGGCGTTTATCACAACATACCTGCTTGAATAGTTCAAATAGGATCAAATAGAGGTAGACACCTATTTATTTAAAATAAATTGTTAGTTAAAAGTTAAAAGTGGACTATTTAAAAGTTAAAAGTGGACTAAATTAAACTCAATATTTCTCTTAGTTACACTTTAAAAGTGAGCCACCTTTAAAGATTAAAAAATTACTATATTTTTCTCCATAGATGTAAATAAATTATTAGTTAAAAGTTAAGGCTGTACTAAATTAAGCTCACTATTTTTAACTTTTTGACTACCTAAAAAATTATCTCTATACCAGAATCTTACTTCAGATAAACCAGATTCTTTATCTGGGCTAATCCGAAGTTGTATTCTCTCGTGTAATGGTGCACCAGGTACTTTTAATTCTAAATTATTGATAGACACTTTACGATAAGGGTTTACCATTCTCTCTATTCTTAAACAGAAGATATCCTTGCTTGATAAAAATGGTGGCCTTATCCTAAATTCTCTAAAGAGAGATCTTTTCTCTCTTATTGCTCTTTGAAATCTAATATAAGGAATTTGCCCGGTAGTAGAATGAACTATCCGG
>CAZWFH010000051.1:0-9351 GCA_964632105.1 uncultured Atribacterota bacterium | reverse complement strand
GAGTAGGATATTGTTTTAAGAAGGGCATGCTTATTTCAAAGCTTTCACCATTTTCAATGCATTTAATAAGGCTGTCAATAAAAGGGTAATATTTTTGCTTAAATAGATAGCTTACATTCAAGCATTCTTTTTTTGCGCACTCTATAGTGTCTGAAATAAATTGTTTGTTTTTTGCGATTTCTTTTTCAATTTTATCAAGCTCATGATTTAATTTATCTTTTATTTTATTAAAGCACTTATTCTCATATTTATCTTCTGTAAATTGAGCAAATTGATAATAAGATCTAAAATATCTTTGATATTTGAATTTTGAGCCTTCTAGGATTGAATTCATCATATTCTTTTCCAGGCTCATCTTCTCAAATTTACATTCTTCATAGAAAAATATGATGATTTCTATTAAGCTGTTCAAACCCCCGTTTAACGGATGGTTGAATAACTGTATTTTGTCATATTTTCTATCAATGGTTTCTATCATTTGAAGATCTTCATTTGAGAATTTACTAAAAAGAATTCTGGCACAATCTTTAAGCCAAACATCTTTATCAGTTGATTCTAGAAAAAGATGCTGATTGATTTCATGTAATAGTGATATTTTTAAGTTTAAAAATTCATGTCTCATCTCCTCAATATATCCAATCTCTTTATGAGACAATCTTTTGGGTAATGATGTCCTTTTGCCAATGCATTTCTTAAATTGATTGATCTCATTGAGAAAATATTTTTTGACAAAGAAATAAGGATCATTCCCGGGATTTCTAAATTTATGAAAGTTTTTAATATATACCGGTATTTCAATGGGATAGTTCGGTGCTAATTTGCAAAACAGCCATACACTATCCGTGAAATTATACTCCGGCCAGCCGGTTTCAATCAAAGATTGACTGTTGTCTTCAAGGTATAAAGCGAAATCTTTAAATAAGCAGGATAATTCTTTAAGGGTGAAATAGGGGATAATTCCGTAAGTTCTTTGAAGCATTTGATGTTCTTTGGTATAGTATTTATTCGAATTGATTGTATATTTTTCTTTAAAAAGATTTAGGGCATAAGAGGGGGAGAGGTAGTTCAGTGAATCTTCGAAGTTGGGGGAAAAGAAGATGTTTGAATCGGATCCAAAGGTATCCCTGGCAGATAAAGGAAATTTCAGTTCTAAATACCTTTTCCTTCTCGGGGTGATTAAGGTTCTTTTTAAAATAAAAGAAATTTCTTTGACTAAATGTGCTTTATCGTTAATTGCTTCATTTACTACATTTTCTGGACTATCTGAATAATATTTTTCGTAAATATTATTAGCCTTCTCTTTAATTATTTCTTCAATTTTTTTTTCATGTTTACCACCTGAGTTAAATTTACAAACGTTAAATATTATAAGCCATTAGAATCAAAATTCAAAATAAATAAGTTCATTGCTTATTTATTATCTCAATACTAACCTGATCCCTGATATTCCCTGATTTATCAGGACATTTTTTGCGATATTCCGCGATTTGCCGCAACTTAGCTTTAGCTATTTTCTATTATTTCTAGAAACCTTAAACCGTATTTAACGATTTATCGGTAAATACCAAGAACTATATACTGGATAGTTTGAAATATATTTTGAAAAAAGAAGGATTTTATAATAATTTTATCGTATTAAAAAATGGATATAAAAAAAATAGAAAAGTTTTACTTATTTTGTTTCCCGATGGCAAGTGATATACTGAGGCTATTAAATATATATTAAAAGATCCTCTTTATGAAGGGATAGCACATTATAATAACAATAAATTAATTATTGGAGTTAAATACTATGAAAACTGATTTTAAAAATAAACTATGCGACCTGCTAAAAAACGACTCTCGGCTTTGGGATGAAGAAAACAAAGAGCTAAACGAAACCCGCTTAAAAGATTTAATTGATAAATGCGATGAAAAACTCATTGAGTTATTGCTAAACAATGAAGAGACGAATAAAAAGTTTTTTATAAAAGTGAAAAATGTTTTTGTATTAAAACAAAAAGAGCTGAAATTTTTTATTGATGAAAACAAACTAGATAATTCTTATACACAATATTATCAAAATAAAATAGGCTTGAAAGTAGGAAATAAGCTACTTTCAGACCGTGATGAGGTTGTTTTAGAATGGCCTTTCAAAGATTGTATTCTGGAAGGCGGAATGACTAAAGAAGATCAAAAAAGAAACGAAATCTTTTTTAATGAAATTTTAGCAAAAGATGAAATTGATCGATTAGAAGAACCCAAAGCGTTAGTTAATTGGAAAAGATATATATCTGAAGGTGAGGAAAAAATAAAAGAATTTACACGGGATAAAGAGGGCAATATTCGGGAAAATATAATTATCAAAGGTAATAATTTGCTTGCACTACATAGTATAAAGGAACAATTTTCTGAAAAAGTAAAACTAATATACATTGATCCACCATATAATACAGGAAATGATAGTTTTAAATATAATGATAATTTTAATCACTCAGCATGGCTTACTTTTATGAAAAATAGATTGAAAATAGCTAAGGATTTATTGAGAAATGATGGAGTGATTGTTATCCATTTAGATGATAATGAGATTCATTACTTGAAAATTCTATTAGATGAAGTTTTTAATAGAGAGAATTTTATAAATACTATAACAATTAGGGATTCTCATCCTAGTGGCTTAAAAACTGCGCACAAAGAAAAAACAATAATAAAGACAAAGTCACATATTATTTGTTATTCAAAATCTCCAAATATTAAAATAAATCCCCTATATCAAAGCAGAGAGGATTGGGATAGACATTTTAGTTTTTTTGTGGAAATAGATTCTGAGAAAAAAGAGAGATATTCTTTGATTGAATATTTAAAAGAAAATGATATTGTAGAATATGATTTTAAGTTTGATAAAGGAGCATTAAAAAATAATAAATTCAGAAATTTTTGTTTTAAAAATAGAGATAATATTTTCCAAAGCACCAAAGAAATTCCAGAGTATGCAAAAAATATTAGTCTAAAAACCAAAGACCAGGTAATAGAATATAAAGGAGCTGATGATACTCGTCAATTTGCTTTAAATGGTAGAAGGCTCTCTCCTTTATCAAAAAGCATTTGGGATGTTGGTTTTGATTTCTATAAAAAAGAAGACTTTGGAAAATTACTATGTGATTTTTGGGATGATATTGATTTTAATAATTCACAAAATGAAGGAGGGGTTTCCCTGGCTAGTGGGAAAAAACCAGAGTTTTTGCTTGCAAGAATTATTAGTATGTTTTCTAATAGAAATGATATTGTCTTAGATTTCTTTGCGGGAAGTGGTACAACTGGTGCAGTAGCCCATAAAATAAATCGACAATATATCTTGGTTGAACAAATGGATTACATTCATGATTTACCAGAAGAAAGGTTAAAAAAAGTCATTGGAGGAGATCAAAGCGGCATAAGTAAGTTTGTAAACTGGCAAGGTGGTGGAGATTTTTTATATGTGGAACTTGCTGCGTGGAATGAGGTAGCAAAAGAAAAGATATTAAAGGCAGAAAATTTAATTGATTTGGAAAAAATTTTCGATGAACTATATGAAAAATATTTTCTAAATTACAATGTAAAAACAAAAGAATTTAAAGAAAATATCATCAAAGAAGAAGGCTTTAAAAAACTAGGATTAGACAAGCAAAAAAAATTGTTTGTAGAAATGTTGGATATGAACCAAATGTATGTGAATTTCAGTGAACGAGCGGACAGTAAATACAAACTTTCCAAAGAAGATATTGCTCTAAGTGAGGATTTTTATAATGCTAAATAATAATGCAGATCAGCAAAACCTACAACAGTATATTCAATCAGAAATTGGCCGTAAAAATATTTCCAAAATAAAAATGCCTGATTTTATAAATAGTAACTTAAAACATAATTTCTGGTATTGGCAAATAGAAGCTTTACAATATTTTTTAGCATTTGATGATCCGGAATATGATATAGAAAACGCACTCAATAAACCGGTACATTTAATGTTTAATATGGCAACCGGCACCGGTAAAACCCTGCTCATGGCTGCTTTAATTTTATATTATTATAAAAAAGGCTATCGATATTTTATTTTCTTTGTTAATCAAAATAATATAGTCGATAAAACTGAAAATAATTTTATAAACAAAAATCATACGAAGTATCTATTTAGGCAAAATATCGTTATCGACGATAAAATAATAAATATTAAAAAAGTGGAGAGTTTTGACAATACAGATGATATACAGATTAAATTTACATCGATTCATAAGCTTCATAATGCTGTTTATTTAGCAAAAGAAAACGCGGTTACATTGGAAGATTTACAAAAAAGAGAATTGGTAATGATTGGCGATGAAGCTCATCACCTCAATGCTTCAACAATGAGAAACGGGCAAATAGAAATGGATTTACCGGTGGAATTAAAGGAAAACGCTAGTAAGAAAGACATTGAAAAAAGTTGGGAGAATACAGTACTTAATAAAATACTAAAAAAAGGAAAAGTCAAACAAGAAACGGAAAACAAAAATGTGCTTTTGGAATTCACAGCAACCATACCAAAAAATAAAAATGTTATAGAAAAATATCGGATGAAAACTATTTACAAATTTGAACTTGTAGATTTTCTAAATGCCGGTTATACCAAAGAAATTAATCTCGTTTCTACGTCTCTCAAAAAGAAGGAGAAGATATTACTTGCTTTACTTTTCAATTGGTATCGCCATCAAATTGCTCTTCTAAATAATATTGCTAATTTCAAGCCGATAGTACTCTTTAGGAGTAAATTCATAGAAGAATCTAAAAGAGATTATACTGAATTTTTGTCGATCATAAAGGATTTGAAGCCATCAGATTTTGATTTCTTAAAAAATATTGAAGATAGTATAAAACAAAACCAGTTAAGCTTATTTAAAATATATGAGCTGGGAAAAAGTCGCGTTAGACAAATGATGAGCTATATTAACGAGGAAAATATCGGCATTAGAAATATTATAAACTTTATAAAAGATGAATTTAATGAAAAAAATTGTATTATCACTAATTCAAAAGATAATAAAGCAACTACTAAAGAAAAGACAACTGAGGAACAGGAGCAATTGCTTAACAGTTTAGAAGACAAGAATAATCATATTCGTGCGATTTTTACAGTAAAACGATTGACAGAGGGATGGGATGTTTTAAACCTTTTTGATATAGTTCGCCTTTATGAAGGTCGAGATGAAAGATCGCAAAATGGTCAAAGAGTTGCAGGACAAGCCACTGTCCAAGAAATTCAACTGATCGGACGAGGTGTAAGATATTACCCATTTAATTATAACGAGCACGAGAAAAATAAGAGAAAATTTGATACTAAACTAGAAAATCCACTTAGAGTTTTAGAAGAATTCTATTATCACAGCGATGACAATCCTCGTTATCTTGATGAATTAAAACGAGAACTTAAAAACAAAGGATATATTCAAGATAATCGTGGTGTGAAAAAATATAAGTTAAAGAATGAATTTATAGAAAGTGACTTTTTTAGAGAGATAAAAATTTGGAAAAATAAAAAAATCGATAATCCAAACAAGAGAAAAAGAACATTAAAAGAACTGCAGAAAGAATTTAATTTTGAATACAAAACTAAAGAATTTAGACTGAAAGAACAGCAAGTTATATTAGATAAAGAAAATGATGAGATTTTAGTAGAAAGTATAAAAAAAGATAGCAAAACAATACCTGCAAAACTTAATGATTTTGAAAGACATATTATTGCAAAAGCTATTAATAAAAAAGCAACAAAAGATTTATCTCTTTTACGGTTTGATAATTTGCAAAATGAATTAAACGTAAATAGCATAGATGATATATTTAAAGAAAAATTTATTGGTAATTTTCAAATTAATATAGTTAGTTCGAAAGACAAAAAAAACTTAGCAGATATTACTAATGAGGAAAAATTAAATTTACTACTAGGTTTTTTTGATGATTTTACTAGGAAGCTTAAAGAAATTTCAAATCCGTATATCGGCACTGAAAAATTTGAGCCTTTTTCCTTTGAAGTTTTATTTGGAGGAGAAAAAGAAAAAAGTGTACTTATAAGTCAAGAAAGTAAAGATCTAGAAGCTGAGTTATTGCAACATAACTGGTATGTATTAAATGGTTTTAATGGAACAAGTGAAGAAAGAGAATTACTTGAATTTATGAAGAAGAAAATAGGCAATTTGGAAGAGAAATATGATAAGGTATATTTGCTCAGAAATGAGGAAGTATATAAAATATACGACTTCAAGCAAGGTCGTGGATTCGAGCCGGACTTTTTGCTATTTCTAAAGGGAAAGAAAAGCAATTTATATTATCAGATATTTATAGAACCAAAAGGTAGTCAATTTAAAGACAAAAAGGGTCAATTTAAAGATAGCAAGGAAGGGTGGAAAGAAGATTTTTTAAAGCAAATTACCGATAAATATGGTAATGAAGAATTATTAAAAATTGAAAATAAGGATTATAGATTAATTGGTCTTCCTTTATTCAATAAGAGAGAAGAAAATGCTTTTTCTAAAGTATTCGAAGAGCACCTATTGAGATAAAAGGTGAACAATCCCTTTGGATATCTTTTTCGCTGATTTAAAAGGAAATAGAAAGAAAATAATAAAAGATATAATTAAATCTGGAGGAAAGATTTCTAGTTGACGTAATTAATAGCAATGGAGGGAGTATGTTTTTATTTTATTCAAAAATAATTACAGCCTTGCTTGGTTTTATTTTAATTATACTAGGAGCATTTAAAATTCCTGGATTAGGTTTAGACGAGAAGAAGAAGCGAATAATATTAGTAATTATAGGCTTATTAATGTTAGGGCTAAGTTTTTGGATTACAACTTATGAAGAAAATGAGAAAGCCAAAAGTGTTAAAACTATTCAAGGGTTAGAATTGGAGAATTTTGAGCTAGAACTGGAGAATTTTAAAATAAGTCAAGAAATGCAAAAAAATCGTCTAATGATTTACGGTTTACCTGAAAGTTTTATTGAAAAACTTGGCAATAATCCCTATGTAATTCAACTTTATAATACGGGTAAAAATGAAGAAAGAAAGGGAAACTTTAAAGGGGCTATAAAAACTTACGAAAAAATTCTCGAGTTTAAGCCTCTACCCGATATTATCAGAATATCTATGTATATATTGATTGGAAATTGCTATTCTGATTTAGGTAATAAAATAAAAGCTCAACAATATTTTGACGAAGTTGAAGGATTATTGCCAAAGTTGAGAAATGCGCAAGATGCATTAGATGCTACAATCATGTTTGTTTTCAATCTTGGTTACAATTTAATGAAAATAGGTCTTTGGGAAGAATCTCAAGAATTTTATGAATTTTGCTTAGAAAAAATTGATAAATTAAATGATAAAATACTTAAAGCAAATATACTTTTAAAATATTCAGAACTGTTACTAAATTTAAACAAAAAAAATAAAGCTATCGATAAAATATTACTAGCCATTCAAGTTTACCAAGAAGCTCTAAAGGAATATACTCTGGAAACCTTAACCGAGAAATATGCTAGAATCCACTCAGAGTTATGTTTTGCATATCTTAAGATTAGCAATTTTCAAAATGCTACTGTAAATTACAAGAATACCATCTATGCTGGCCAAGAAGCTCTGAAAGTATACACCTTTGAAGATTTTCCTATAGATTATGCTGATGTACAAAGCAATATTGGATATGCCTATTGTAACCTTGCCAAAGTAGAGAATCCGGCTGAGAATTATCAGAAAGTTTTCCATGCTTATCAGGAAGCTTTAAAGGTCTATACCCTGGAAGATTTCCCCGAAGATTATGCCAGTGCCAAAAGTAATATTGGAATTTACTTTATTTTTCTTGCCAAAGTAGAGAATCCGGCTGAGAATTATCAGAAAGTTTTCCATACTTATCAGGAAGCCTTAAAGGTCTATACCCTGGAAGATTTCCCCGAAGATTATGCCATGGTTCAATACAATATCGGTATTGTTCGCAGTTTTCTTGCCGAAATAAAGAATCCGGCTGAGAATTATCAGAAAGTTTTCCATGCTTATCAGGAAGCTTTAAAGGTCTATACCCTGGAAGATTTCCCCGAAGATTATGCCGATATACAGAGACGCTTGGGGCATATATATTTGAAATCTGTCGAAGTTGATTCTTGGATTGAAAACCATGAGAAGGCTATACATGCTTATCAGGAAGCCTTAAAGGTCTATACCTTGGAAGATTTTCCCAAAGAATATGCTGAAATCCAAAGATTTCTGGGATTTGTATATGATAATATTCCAGAAATAGAGAATCATGTTGAAAATTATGAGAAAGTTTTCCATGCTTATCAGGAAGCCTTAAAGGTCTATACCCTGGAAGAGTATCCCTATTTGTATGCCATTACCCAAGAATATATGGGGATTACATGTAGCAATTTTGCCGAAATTGAGAATCCGATTGAAAATTATGAGAAAGCTATTCATGCTTACAAAGAAGCCCAAAAAATCTATACAAAAGTAGATTTTCCAGAACCATATGCTAGAATACAAACAAAATTAGGAGTTGCTTATAGTAGTATTTATTCTAAAAATCATAATTTTGAAATTTATGAGAAGGCTATACATGCTTTTCAGGAAGCCTTAAAGGTCTATACTCTGGAAGATTTTCCCAAAGAATATTCTGAAACCTATATGAACTTAGGAGTCACTTATAATTGGCATTATACTATTAGCTGTATTAGTAAAGAACCTAATGCTGAGATCTGCAAGAAGGCTATACATGCTAGTCAGAAAGCTTTGAAGTTCCTCACTCTGGAAGATTTTCCCAAAGAATATGTTATTTCACAATTATGTTTAGAATTTAGCTATTTTTGGCTTGCTGAAATTGAGGATAAAGATGAGTACTTTAAAAAATCAAAAAAGGCTTATAAAGAAATCATAAAAATTCACCCAGAGTATAAATACCCCGCATTATACGAAGAAATAATAGAATTTGCAAAATAGATCCAAGTAAAACAGAGGTACGGTTGTTTATTTGAATTTACGCTAGCAAATAATTGGAGACATATTCTATTTTTTAAATAGAGAAAGCATTCCAAGTCAATATTCTGGTAACTTTTGGGTTTTATCATACTAAGTTTAAGTATTTTTATTATATTTTTACTGTGCAAATCAAGGATCCACTCTTTCTCGCTTTATCTCTCTTATTAAGTTAATTTACCTGAAAATTTTAATTATTATTCCCAACCAACCACGTACGGGGCGGGTAACTTTCCTTCCCCCTTAAATCCCCCCTAAAACCCCCCTCTTATCCCCCTTCTTTTTATTTTTGCTCCTTGGCTCAAAAGCTACGCTCGCGGGGACGCTTCCAGGCATAAATG
>CAZWFH010000050.1:1208-9368 GCA_964632105.1 uncultured Atribacterota bacterium | reverse complement strand
GGGCTCGCTTGGATGCGCACCGTCCAGGCAATAGGCTTTGCACTAGGAGTTGGGGTGGGTCCTCCACGGTGAGACTTCTTAAGCCTTAATCTTCATCTTTTTTTACGTAATAATTTGCCGCCGAAGAAAAACTTGAAATCGTCTAATCCGAAAGGGTCGCTTCAGTTCTCGTTCTGTTGGTTCGATTTGATTTTGTATCTTCGTTGATTTCTGATAAAATATAATTGTGTTCAAATTAAATAAAAAGTAGCATGATTTCGTATATTATACAATATTAGTTTGACATTATGAAAATAATTCGCATAATAACGAGTTAGGCAAAATCTGCCTGCCTAAAAAAATGAAAATAGGTGAGGTAAAAAGTAAATCTATGAAAAAAATAATAATTATTGGTGGTGGAATTGCCGGATTATCAACGGGATGTTACGCTCAAATGAAAGGTTTTCAATCTGAAATATATGAAATGCATTCAATTCCTGGCGGTGTTTGTACATCCTGGAAACGAGGGGATTATCTTTTTGACCATTGTCTTCATTGGGTGCTTGGTTCAAACAAAGGGACAAGCTTATATCCTATTTTTAAGGAATTAGGTGTAGCTGATAATATAGAATTTTTCTATACCGATAAGTTTCGAGTTGTAAAACTTAATAATAAGACTATTACCGTTTATACAGATGTAAATAAGTTTGAAAACGAATTGTTGTGTCTATTTCCCGAAGAGAAAAAAAGTATAAACAAATATATTAGTCTCATACGAAAATATACAAAGTTTAATCCACCTATGGATAGTGATTTCGGGAATTTTAGGATCATAGATTTGATAAAGCTGCTTCCTTTTATGCCTTCTTTTATAAAATTGAAAAGTGTAACAATTGAAGATTTCCTTAATAAATTGTTCAGAAATCAAGAAATGAAAGAGATACTTTTTCGGTTATTTCCTGTTAAAAAGTTACCAGCATTGATGGCAGTTATGCCGCTAAGTTTTATGCACATAAAAGAGGGAGGATATCCGTTAGGCGGTTCGTTAAAATTTGCTCAGGCGATTGAAAGAAAATACATTAAGTTAGGCGGAAAAATATACTATAAATGTAAAGTGAAAAAAGTTATTGTTGAAAATGGTTATGCAAAAGGAATTAAACTTGACAACGGTAATATTGTTCCGGCTGACATCATAATTTCCGCCTGTGATGGTCGTAGCACTCTATTTGATCTGCTTGACGGAAAATATCTTACTAATAAAATAAAAGAATTTTACAATAAACCATCATTATGGCCGCCTATAATATCAATTAGTTTAGGTATAAAAAGAGATTTTTCCGACTTGGCAGAAATAATTGATTTCAAATTGAAAGAACCAATTATTATTGCAGGAAAGAAAGTTTCTTGGATTAGTTTCTTTCATTATTGCCATGATTCCCAATTTGCTCCGAAAGGAAAGAGTGTCATCCAGACTCAAATTGAGACAGATTTTTTTTATTGGAAGAATTTATATGAAAAAGATAGAAATGCATATAATCGTGAAAAAGAGCTGGTTTTAGAAATATATATTCGAATCTTAAACGATATATTTCCAGGAATCGGGGAAGATATTGAAATAACTGATATTGCAACTCCAGTTACTTGGGAAAGATATACTGGCAATTGGCAAGGTTCTTATGAGGGTTGGGTTCCCACAGTAAAAACTTTTGGTGTTACATTACCTAAAAAATTGCCTGGGTTAGGGAATTTTTATATGACCGGTCAATGGGTATTTCCAGGTGGTGGTGTTCCAATGTGTATGGCACAAGGTAAGAATTTAATAAAAATGATTGTAAAACAAGAGAAGAAGACTCGCAATTAAAGAAAAGGCAGGCAGACAATACCTAACAGTGGCTACGCGGCTACTCGGTTATGCTCCCATTGATCGCTTCCGCGGGTGGAAGGAGGTCTGGGGTGAATTTTCCCCGCCCTACAAATTTTGGGCGAAATCTGTTCGAATTTTTTCGAACACACACCGCCAATTGGAAAATGCGGTATTTTGCACCATCAATCGCCAGCATTCACCCGTTGGTTTACGGTTTCTAAAAACTGCCAAAGAACCTGAAAAAATATCGGCTCTAACTTCATTAGTCGAAAGCGGTGTCGTTAATAAGCCAAGCGTCTAAACTATGGCGAAGATTGCCAAGACGCAAGACGTTGGGTGTTAATATTGAAGGGTTAATGAAATAAACTTTATGAAAAATAAATTCGGTATTTCTAAAAATGTTTTTGTTCTAGGGCTGGTAAGTTTTTTTAACGATGTTGCTTCGGAAATGATTTATCCAATCGTACCTATTTTTTTAACCAGCGTCTTAGGTGCGCCAGTCGCTATTGTCGGTTTAATAGAAGGCATTGCGGAATCAACCGCCAGTATCTTAAAAGTTGTCTCTGGCTGGCTCTCTGATAAATTTCAAAGGAGAAAACCTTTTGTTGTTGCCGGTTACTCATTTTCAGCCATTTCTAAAATGATTTTAAGTCTTGCTTTTAGTTGGCCGTTTGTTTTGATTGCTAGATTTATTGACCGGTTTGGGAAAGGAACGCGAACTTCAGCCAGAGATGCTTTGATTGCCGAAAGCTCGGAAAACTCGGTTCGAGGAAGAGCATTCGGCTTTTATCGGGCACTTGATACCCTGGGAGCAGTTGTCGGGCCAATGATTGCTCTTTTGGCGATTCATTTTTTGGGTAATAATTTTCGATTAATCTTCTTTCTCGCCTTTATCCCTGCTTTTATGGGAATTCTCTTGCTGCTCTTTTTTGTGAAAGAAAAGAAGAAAGAAGCAAATCCTTCCTCTACCTTTCGTTTTAATTGGCATAAACTTGATCCATCTTTTAAGATTTTTTTATTGATCAGTTTCATTTTTGCCCTGGGCAATAGTTCGGATGCCTTTTTAATTTTGCGAGCGCAAAATTTGGGTTTATCATTGACTTTAGTTGTACTGGCCTATATTCTTTTTAATTTTACCTATGCCATTTTTTCCATACCTGCTGGAATTATTTCGGATAAAATCGGACCTAAAAAAGTGCTTTTGGCTGGCTTTTTGCTTTTTTCCGCGGTGTATCTTTTTTTCGGCCTGGTCCATTCTAGTCTTTTCCTTTGGCTCCTTTTCCCGGTTTACGGATTGTATATGGCTCTCACCGAAGGGGTGGGAAAGGCCTACATTTCTAATTTAGTTCCCTAAGAAAAGACCGGCACGGCCTTTGGTGTTTATCAGACCACAATCGGCCTCGTCACTTTTTTTGCTTCTCTTATTGCCGGATTGCTTTGGACATATATTAGTGTTAGCGCGCCATTTATCTTTGGCAGTATCATGGCGGTGATTTCCGCCTTTTTGTTTGTTGTGTTGGAAAAAAAGATAAAACTTGCTAAAATATAAAAGAATAGGGGTCAAATCTTTATTCTTGACAAATAATTTAATTAACTGTCAAGAATAAAGATTTGACCCCTAAGAATATTTAATTTTTAAATGACAATATAATAAATAAACTTGACAATAGTAAATGATTCATATAAAATATTTGATAAGTAATGGTTACTTACTATTATAGAAGGAGAATAATATGTTAGCATTGAAGCCAGAAGATACACGGATTAAAAATGCTACTACCTTACTTCGCCTTTTGCTGAAACAAGATAGTATCTCAAGAGTTGAACTTTCGAGAATAACAGAATTGACCAAGACAACTATATCATCTATTATAAATGAATTTATAGCTTTAGGTATAGTTGAAGAATCCTCAACAATCTCCACTGGTAAAGTTGGTAAATCACCAATCCCCCTTCATATTAGAAAAGATGCTGTACATACGATAGGAGTTCATCTCGGCAGACAGAAAGTGAAAACAGTATTAATGGATGCCAGAATGAATATTATCTCGAGAAAAGAGGGATTATCCTATGAAGGGCTTGGCCCAAAAGGAGTACTTGAGAGACTTTTTTTGAGCATAGATGATAGTATGAAAGACGCAGAGAAACATAATATCAAAGTTGGAGCTATAGGAATTGGTGTCCCTGGTCCCCTTGATGCCCAGACTGGTGTAGTAAAACATCCACCGAAGTTTAAAGGATGGAAAGATGTCCCTCTCGGGAAGATTGTACACGAAAGGTATAAACTGCCCGTTTGGATAGAGAATGATGCCAATGTAGGAGTACTTGCCGAAAAGTGGCATGGTGGGGGGAAAGATTTGAAGAATTTTGTATATATATTGGTAGATGAAGGGATAGGAGCAGGTGTAGTAATCGATAATAAACTCTATCAAGGGGCATACGATTATGTGGGTGAGATAGGGCATACTTTATTTTATGATCATGAAAAATTCCTGTATCTTGAAGATGTTGCCGGAGTAGATATTTTGATAAAAAAAGTCCGATCTCAGGGGTTAAATATCGAAAATATTAAAGATATCTCAGAACTTTTTAAAGAAAATAATGAGGTAGTTACTTCTATTGTTATAAAAGATATTGTTCCCTGGATCGGTTCTGCGGTAATAAACGTAATACATATTATAGGACCAGAGGCAGTATTTATTGGTGGTAAAATGTCCGTGCTTGGGGATGCTCTAATCCAGCCAATAAGAGAGATAGTTTCGCAGTACTTATTCGGTGATCAAGAGGTGGAGGTAAAACTTTCGGAGATCCCAGAAGAAGATGCGGTTGCCATTGGTGCGGCTATTCATGCAACTACAAAATGGCTAAAGAAAAAGAGTATTGAGCACGTGTACGTCGAAAGGAGGTGGAAGGAGGACAAAAATAATTAATAAAGGTTTTATTAGTTACATAGCTGATAAGACTCTTCTTGAAAGTTAGACTGTAGTCAAATAATAAGGTGTTTTACAACACCTGAAAGTAAAAGGAGGTTAAAGAGAAATGAAAAGAATTATGGTGTTATTGGTGTTAGTTCTTACATTAGCTGTTTTCTTAATGGCTATGTCAACTTCTATCTTTGCCGAAAAGGTTTCCATTTCATTTTCCTACAACTCAATAAAAGGTGGAAGGGGTTCTCAGTCGGCAGAATGGGTTGAAGATATCGTTATTCCCCAATTTGAAAAGGATATGAAAGATAAAGGCATAGATGTTGAGGTAAAGAATCTGCCAAGTGGAGTTTCGCCGGCAGATTGGAAGATGCAGTTTGTATTGGATGTTAAAGGTGGAATTGGTCCGGACGTAGCTTGGATAGATTTATTCTGGGTACCAGAATTTGCAGAAGCAAAATTAATACTACC
Organism: uncultured Atribacterota bacterium; assembly: GCA_964632105.1. Lineage (GTDB taxonomy): Bacteria > Atribacterota > Phoenicimicrobiia > Phoenicimicrobiales > Phoenicimicrobiaceae > Sediminicultor. The sequence goes on along the minus strand of CAZWFH010000050.1, from coordinate 4,130 downwards.
TTTAAATAAGTATGTTGAGGCATGGTCAATTTGGGATGAGTTCTATGCTCCTGCAAAGAAAGCGGGGAGTCATAAAGAGGATGTCTATGCTATTATGTACGGTTCAGATGTGAGGATGATATACTACAATAAAGAGTTGTTTAAAAAAGCGGGTATAGCTATTCCATGGCAACCCTATAGCTGGGATGGTTTACTGACAACTGCTCGAATTATTAAAGAGAAACTGCCCGGTGTTATCCCACTACAGATAAACGCTGGCACGGACATGGGTGAGGCTACCACCATGCAAGGCTTATATATGGTGCTTCTGGGTGCAGGTGGACGCCTTTATGACTGGGATACCAATAAGTGGATAATAGATAGTCCTATGTTAAGGGATACCGTTGACTTCTACAAGAAAGTTTATATCGATGAGAAGCTGGGAGATGCTGAAATGCAAGTAACGGCTCAATCTCGAAACAAAACCTTTGAAGCTTTTCAACAAGAAAAGATGGCTATGTTAGTTGAAGGTACGTGGTTCTATTCATCTGTGATAGCACCTAACGGAAGTGTACCGATACCAGATCGTGATGAACGGATTGGTTGGGCAGCTATGCCAGGAAAAGGCACTTTGGGAACACCTACCTTTGCCTGTATATCTGGTGGGACAGGTTTTGCTGTTAATCCAAACACTAAAAATGCTGACTTAGCATTTGAGTTAATAAAGACTGCTTTAAGGCCAGATGTTTTGGTAGAGCTATTTAACAAGAAACCATTTTCCCCGATTTACCAAGAATTTGTCGAGCTTCCCGAAGTTAAAGCAAATAAGTTTATTGCTGATACCAGCAAAGCTCTAATGCCGTATACTACTATCAGACCTGCTAAGCCGGAATATCCAGAAATCTCCTATCAGGCACAATTACTAACAGAACAAATTGTCATGGGCGTATCGCCGGAAAAGGTATTAGAAAATTATGGTCAAGGGGTAATCTCTATAGTAGGAGAAGAGAACGTTGAGAAATTAAAATAGAACTTGGCTTGCTTGCTTGTTAGTTTTAATTAAGTTTTTTGTTACTAGAGGTAATCGGGTTTATTTTTAAACCCGATTACCATTTTTTTAACAAACTCTAAAGAGTCCTAAGGAGGTGCAGGATAGATATATGTTTGAAGGCGGGATAATCCTTTCTAAAAAAAGAGCGTTTTTATTTATATTGCCTGCATTGGCTTTTGTTACCGTTTTTTTAATATTCCCGGCTATTTGGGCGATTTATATAGGACTAACTAACGAGGCATTGACTGGTATCTATGGGTTAAATCATCAATTTGTTTGGTTTGATAATTTTATAAAAGCCTTTAAAGATCCATGGTTTCGTAGCTCGCTTCAGATTAGCTTTAAATTTGTTTTAGGATCATTAGTGGGACAAGCTGGTTTAGGATTATTGCTGGCTCTATTGCTGAACAATAAGACGGGCATCGTAAAAGAACTGGTCAGCAATATTGTTATTATAGCTTGGATTGTACCAGGGGTAGTAGTGGCTTATCTCTGGGTAGCTTTTTTAGACAAAGACTTTGGTTTACTTAATTCTATTTTAGAAATATTGGGTTTTGCCAGGGTGAATTGGTTCCATACACTACCGGTTGGAGTTATTATAATCTTTAATACCTGGCGTGGAACGGCTTTTTCCATGCTTTTGTTTATGGCTGCGCTACAATCGATTCCTCCTTCTTATCTTGAGACTGCAGATGTTATAGGAGCCTCTGGTTGGTGTAAACTTAGAGATATAATTATACCGTTAATTAAACCTCAAATATTAACCGATCTTATATTGCTGACTTTGTGGACATTTAATGTTTTTACTCCTTTTATCCTCACCAAAGGTGGACCTGCTCATATGACAGAGATTTTACCTATCTATACTTACAGAGTTGCATTTATGGGCACATGCAGGATTGGCCAGGGAGCGGCTATATCTACAATAATACTTTTGATTAACTTAACTTTAGCTCTTATATACCTAAAAATGTTAAAAAGGAAGTGAAGTAATATGATGTTTAAACAACGAACAAATTTGTGGAATAATTTTTGGATATATTTGATCTTGTTTACCCTTGTATTATTCTTTATCCTGCCTATGATTTGGCTGGTAATTGCACCATTTAGTTCTAAAGCTAGTTTAGCAGTAAAGATAACCTTACCAAGTTTAAATAATTTCAGAGAGCTCTTTAAAAATAAAGTTGCTATGTTGGCTTTTAAAAATAGCTTTATTATATCATTCTCATCCACAATAATTGTTACTATTACTTCTATGCTGGCTGCTTATGCCTTATCTCGGACAAATTTTAAATGGCGTAGTACTTTGTTATATGCTTTGTTGCTATTTTCAACAGTGGTGACTGGGATAGCAGCTATGGTACCTTTATTTGTTTTAAATTTACGACTTGGATTAATTGACTCTTATTTAAGTGTTATATTTGTGTTTATTGGTGGATTTTTACCAGTAAGTATTTTTATCATAAAAGATTTTTTTGATGCCATACCCAAAGATTATGAAGAGGCAGCAATAGTAGCTGGAAGTACTCCTTCACAGGGATTCTTCCGAATAATTCTTCCGCTTTCTCAACAAGGCATGGTGGTTATAGCCTTGTATATTTTCATGAATACCTGGGGAAGTTTTTTGATGCCTTTTATCTTATTGAGAAGTGTTAATAAATATCCTGTATCAGTGGCAATATACACTTTTTTTACCCAAGAGGGCCTTCCCCTGTTAGGACTTCTTTCAGCTTATTCATTATTATATTCTATTCCGGTAATTGTACTTTATATTATTATCAATAGAAAGTTTGGCTTTGGATTTCATGGTGGACTAAAAGGATAAAAAGGAGGCATTATAATGCACGATGTAGCATTTGAAAAAGTTACAAAAAAATTTGGAAAAGTTGTTG
>CAZWFH010000050.1:0-1108 GCA_964632105.1 uncultured Atribacterota bacterium | reverse complement strand
ATAATGCACGATGTAGCATTTGAAAAAGTTACAAAAAAATTTGGAAAAGTTGTTGCGGTTAATAATATTAGCTTTCAAGTCAACAAAGGTGAATTATTTACCCTATTAGGTCCTTCGGGTTGCGGAAAGACTACAACCTTAAGACTAATAGCCGGATTAGAGATACCCCAATCAGGTAATATTTATATAAAAGGCAAGAATGTAGAGAAATTATTACCAAAAGACCGTAATATAGGTATGGTATTTCAAAATTACGCACTTTTTCCACATATGAACGTTTTTGACAATATAGCCTACCCTTTAAAAATTCGGAAACAGCCCCAAAAGGAAATAATACATAAGGTTACTGAAATAGCAAAAAATCTCCAAACAGAGGAGCTATTAAGCAGAAAACCCAATCAGATCAGTGGTGGGCAACAACAAAGAGTGGCCCTAGGTAGAGCTATGGTGCAAGAACCAAATGTGTTTCTATTCGATGAACCGCTGAGTAATTTAGATGCAAAACTACGGACAGAGGCGCGAAGTTTCCTAAAACATATACAAAAAGAGATGAAAACAACCGCAATCTATGTTACACATGATCAGAAAGAGGCCATGGCTTTATCCGATAGAATTGCGATATTAGATAAAGGGGTTATCATGCAGGTAGGAACCCCAAAAGAGGTCTATAAGAATCCAGAAAATGTATTTGTAGCTGGATTTATCGGGGACCCTCCAATGAACCTTCTCGATTGCTCTATAAAATATAACCAAAATAAAACAGTGTTAGATTTTTTACAGTTTAAATTAGACATTTCTCCCATAAGAGATTTAGTAAGGGAAAAAGTAAATAATGAAGAGGTTATAGTATTTGGAATCAGACCGGAAGACATTACGGTAGAGTATAAGGATATATCACCAAATAGTATAAAAGGTGAAGTATTTGTTGTAGAAAGATTAGGCCCCGAAACTATAATACACGTAAAAATAGGAAATTTAATACTCATAGTAAGAGATTTTAGCGAACCAAATATAAATATGGGAGATACGATTTGGCTCAAGATAGACTTAAATAGTGTTCATATCTACAAGAAAGAAGACGGAAAAATTGTCATATAGGAAAGGAATA
>CAZWFH010000049.1:7934-9374 GCA_964632105.1 uncultured Atribacterota bacterium | reverse complement strand
CGTACCAACCCCAGTCCGCAAATCCATGAGTTGTTTCTGCCACCATTCTTCCTTCGCGCACCCTCTCCGCTGACTCCGGTGTAACATCATTGGTGAATATTTTCACCTTATCTTGCCTGCCCGCAGCCTCAGCAGCTAACATTGCACCCATACCCATCTCATTAGACGCCGCCCACATAAAATCAAGCATTCCTTTCGGATTGGCTGTGAGAAAGTCTTCCGCTGCCTTGATACCTTTCTCTCTATTCCAGTCTGCTGCCAAGGTGCCCACTATTTTGATACCTGGATACTCATCAATCACTTTGTGAAAACCGACCAATCGAGCTGTAGAGAAGAAACCACCAGCAATCCCCTCGATAATGGTTCCGGTTGCTTTTATAGCTGCTTTTTCTTCTGGGGTGACAGTAGCATATAGGTCTTGCCACCATTTTAGGTCAAGGTACTCTCCTGGCTCAACCGCAACCTTTCTCCCTGTACCTAACACACCCGGTCCACCAAAGTAATCCAGCACGGAATAGGCAGAGATTTCAGCTGCCATGCCATTATCGAAGCCAATATAAGAGGCTACCTCAACTCCTGCAATGGGCTCTAGTAAGTTTACAATTATCACCGGGATACCTGCTTCATTAGCTTTACGAATAGCAGGAATAATCACTTCAACTTCTATAGGCGAGATGGCAATTACATCTACATTCATCTGAATAAAGTCTTCGATAATTGACACCTGATCCCCAAAAGCAATATGTGAGGCCGGAGCCCGATAGAGGAGAGTAACAGGAATTCCATTAAGACTAGCATCGTAAGCACCTACCTCGAAATAATGTGTTGCAGTTCTAAAGACTCCGGTGATATCAGGTGGTGTCCAACCTATAACTATTTCCTTGGGTAATTCTTTTGCAAATACCCCAAACGAACTTATAGTTACTAACAAAGCAACAATAAGAATTATTAATAAACCTTTCTTAATCACCTTCTAATACCTCCATTTAATTAAAATTAGGTTAATCATCTTCAAACAAACTAAATATGTTTTATTTCATAATCACCCCCTTCTTTTAAAATTTGTATAGTCATACGTAATCACCCCCTTCTTTTTTATATTTAAAGCGAGATTATAATTATGAGCAGTTTCCCTATATTCTCTTTCTGATATATATTATTTTGCCTCCATTTCATCCATTTTCGATATTATAATATTTATTTAATAATTAGGATTGTCTATAACTTTAATTTGCCCATTTCTCTCCACGATTAGCTTACAAAATCCCTTATTCTCAATAATTCCATAATTATGCCCGGCTTCACCAGGATAAACCGCAAAAAAGATTAATGGTGTATTCCCAGTATTTATTGTCCTATGAGCCCAATATGGGGGAATATAGGATATGCTACCTGATTGCATATCAAGGATCTTAACTTCTGTATCTTTCTTCTGCATTA
>CAZWFH010000049.1:0-7834 GCA_964632105.1 uncultured Atribacterota bacterium | reverse complement strand
TATCTTTCTTCTGCATTAACAATTTACCTGTTCCCTGTAATACTAAATATATTTCTGCAGTATCTTCCTGTGCATGAAAATGTCCTTTGGTCATATGGAACTCATCGCCTACTCGTCCAGGATAGATAATGCTAGTGCAGTGCTGTAGATGTCCATATTTCTCAGGGACATCTATATTGTAGACTTTATATATTACACGATCGTCTTCATTAATTATCTTTTGGGTAGCTTTTAAATCATAATACATTCCTTTCATATCGCTCAAATGACGAACTATTATATTACAATTTGCAAGAATTTCACCCGTATTAAAATTTAAATAACTATTAAAAGGTTCCATTAAATCTATGTCTATCCTTCCTTCCAAATTTCACTATTAAAAGTTATCTAACCTTCCTAAATTTAGATAGAAGGAGACTCCTTCAATTGTGCAAGTCTTTGAAAAGTATTATTAAGATTATCAATTAAATCAATATAAATTTCAGCATATTGCTTATAGTGGTCGTGATATTCGGCACGGGCTTCTATCCGATCTTTAACCTGAACAAATTTTTGCGAAGTTTTGGCTAAGTCATCAAATAGCCCCACAGCATAACCGCCAATAATTGCACTACCCAGAATAGCTGGTTCTTGTTGAGTCACTATAGTATACGGAATATTAAGAGTGTCTGCCTTTATTTGGTTCCATAACTTACTCTTCGATCCCCCACCTAAAGCTCTAACCTCCCTAAATTCAACATCAGGATAAAGATTTTTCATAATTTTTAAGTAATAGTAATATTCATAAGCTATACCTTCAAGAATTGATCGGTAAAAATGGTTTTTACTCTGCCCCCAACTAAACCCAACCCAACTCCCTCTCAGATTGGGTTGAGCTGGTAAGACTCTTCCTCCCAAATGAGGTATAAAGAGCAACCTATCACTACCAGGTGAAACTTCGGAAGCCAGCTTATCGAGAAATTCATAAAAATCCTGCCCTTTAGCTTCAGCTTCCTTTTTCTCCTGATGGGCTATTTCATCTCTAAACCATCGTAAACAAAGACCTCCACCATTTATAAAAGCAATAGGATTCCACAGGTTTTGAATAACTGAACGGGAACACATTACAGTTTTATATTTTAAATCAGGGGAAAATTCATTAGTACAGCTAGCTAAAACCGATGCTGTACCAGCCACATCAAAAATAATACCCGGTTTAACTATTCCTGCTCCTAAATAACTTGTTGTTGTATCCCCAGCTCCAGCAGCAATAGGAATGCCTTCAACTAAACCACAATGATTAGCAACTTCCTTACTTAAATGTCCAATGATATCCCATGGTTTAACTATTCGTGGTAATTTTTCCTTGGGAATACTAAACATATCACATAATTCATTATCCCAAACCATTTCTTGAATATTAGCTACACCAGAATAATGGAGATAAGTATAATCTACAAAAGCATCAAAAGTATTCAAATCTGCCATCTTCCCGGCAACATAACAACCTGGGACAACAAATTTAGCTATCTTTTTAAAAACTTCCGGGCACTCCTCTTTCCACCATAATATTTTCGGACCATGGGCATATGTAGGCGGACAACCGGTCTTCTTCAGTACTTCCTTTCCTGCTCTTCTCTGCATTAATTGAATATAAGGTTCGCAACGAGTATCAAGCCAGGAATCATAACGAGATACCGGATTCCAATTTTTATCAATCATGCCAATCCCAGACATCTGACCATCTACTGTTATTGCAGCAACTTTCCCCGGTCTTATATTTGATTTTTCTATTACCTGGCGGATAGTTTTTACTGCTGAATTGTAAAAACCCTCAGTTTCCTGCTCAACCCAGCCAGGCCTTGGATAGAGCAATGTAGACTCTTCGTAGGCCTGAGCTAACAGAACTCCTTCTGTGTTAAAAAGACCTGATTTTGTTCCTGCGGTCCCTATATCTACACCAATTAGATAGTCTGCCATATAGTCAACCTCCTTAAAAAATTGACTTTCTTTGCTATTTTGCGGTATAACCACCATCAATAGAAAGGACAGAACCAGTTGCGTATCCTAAATTATCAGAAGCCATGGCTAAAATTGCTGCTGCTATCTCTTCTGGTCTTCCTAATCTATTTAAGGGGCGGCATTCTTCAAGTTTGCGTCTTTCCTTTTCTGGATCTTTAGAACTTTTTAAAGCATCCTTAACTAAAGGAGTTTCTGTTGTTCCCGGACATACTGCATTAACCCTTACACCTTTCCTGGCGAAATCTACAGCCATACTTTTAGTTAGAGAAATAACTCCTGCTTTAGAAACATTATAAGCCGCCTGACCGGCAATTCCTACAAGACCAGCTTCGGAAGCAACATTAATCACTACACCACCATTCCCCGCAAGCATAACGGGTATAACATAATGGGAACAAAGATACATACCTTTTAGATTTACAGCTATCACTTTATCCCATTCATCTTCCGGGGTTTCAATTACATCACCCTGGTAATATATTCCAGCGTTATTAACTAAAATATCTATCCTTTCAAATCTATTGGTGATTTCTTTAACCATATTTTTCACACTTTCACTGTTGGCTACATTTATTTCAATAAAAAAGGCGTCCCCACCAATTAAAGAGCTAGTCTGTTTACCTTTTTTATTATCAATATCAGCTACAACGACTTTGGCATTTTTTTCTGCAAAAGCTATCGCTGTGGCTTTGCCAATTCCCACAGCAGCCCCTGTAACTATAACAACTTTATCTTCAAAGCTCACGGGTTTTACCTCCTTTAATACAAATCGTTTAAGTATTTATACAAAAGAATGTTAATTATGCAATCTTTAAACTTATTGAACCTCAGGTAATAAGCTCGAAATATTTTAAGCCCATTATACTTTCGGCAGCATATTGATCAAAAACATTTTCTGAAACTCCTTCTTCAAGAGCAATATATGGATCAGAAACTGGCGGTAATGGCTCTAAAGTCAATGCATATTGATAATTTATTTCCTTCAATGCTTTAATAAGCGCTTTAAAATTTATATGTCCTCTTCCTACTGAACACCGATTGCTATCTGCTATATGAACATTAATCAGGTTGTTACCGGCCATTCTAATTGCTTCTGGTATATCTCGCTCCTCTATATTCATATGAAAAGTATCAGCCATAATTTTTACATGACTTGAATTTACCTCACGGGCATAATATAAAGCATCCTGAATGCTATTGACCAAATAAGTTTCATACCTGTTTATCGGCTCTATTGCCAGCAAAATATCTTTTTTCTCCGCATATTTCGCTACTTCCCGAACTGCCTTTACAGAATTTATCCAGTCTTCTTTTTTACTTAGAGAGAGAGTTAATTTAGATACGGCAGCTGGAACAACAATAACAAGTTTCGCACCCATCAACCGGGCATAATCTATACACTTAAACAAATATATAATAGTCTGTTCCCTGATCTTCTTATCTGATGAAGCCAGATCCCTCTTTATCTCTTCTTTCCATAGATACATTCCAGCAATAGAAGAAACTTCAAGCTTATATTGCCGTAACATTTTTTTAACCTTTTTAGGTTCATATTTTTCTTTATCGGGTTCTCCTTCAAGCTCTACCGCATCATATTCGTACTTTGCTAATCTTTGAAGGCTCTTTTCTAAATCTTCCGTTGCATATATCCAGTTACTGATAGAATATTGCATATTTCTACCCCTCAAAGCTAACTACAATTTTCATATTATTATTAAAAACTGAAACATCCTCAAAAATAGTACTTAGTTCTTCAACACCTATTTTTTTAGTTATTATTTTTTTTAGATTACACCCAGCATTTTGAGATAGTTTTACAGTTTGTCTAAATTGTTTTAGAGAAGCCCCGGTAGTTCCAGTAATTTTTAGCTGTTTATAGTGAATTATATTTGAATTCAATTTAATTTCTTCTTTTCCTACAGGCAAACCAGCAAAGAAGTTAATTTTGCCATTTATTCCTACTAATTCCAAAGCTTCTTCTTGTATTTCTGGAACTGAAGCAGCAGTAATTATATTGTCCACCCCAATTCCATTGGTTAAACTCATTATTGTTTTTTTTATCCCGGAGTCACTCTTAACTATGTAGTCCGCTCCATATCCCTGACTAAGTTTTAGACGCTTCTCATCAACATCTGTGACAATGGTCATTCCAATTCCTAAGTGCTTATTCAAAATTAAATGCAGGATTCCCATTGGACCGGCTCCAAAAATCAATAAACTCTCTCCCGGCCTTACATTTAGGGACTCATAAGCATTATAACAACAAGACAATGGTTCAATTACTGCAGCTTCTTCATAACTAAGCGATTCCGGTATTTCAACTAAATTCCCGTGCCTGACTGCAATTTCAGGGATTTTCACATATTCAGCAAACCCCCCAGGCCAACTAATACCAAAAGCATTATAGTCTAAACATAATTGTTCAAGACCTTTTCTACAGACTTCACAGAAACCACAACCGACATTTGGCGCTAAAGCAATACGCATTCCCTTTTCGTAGTAATCTACTTTTTTTCCAACTTCTTCAATTACTCCTGATATTTCATGTCCTAATATCTGCTCATTTCTTTCTTTAATTTTAAAATGTCCGTACTCATATATTTTTCGATCTGTTCCACAAATTGAGCAAGCCTTTACTTTTAATAGCACTTCATTATCGCCTATTTCTGGTTTAGGAATATTCCTTATCTCAATGTTTTTCTTTCTATTGTAGATTGCGGCTAACATAATTATCCTCTCTTTTATAAAATTTACGCTAATATAGGTAATTTATAGTTTAACTGGTTGACCAGTCTTAATAGATTTATTTGCTGCTATAACTATTTCAATCGCTTTTTTCCCATCCTCAATATTAACTTTTGGTTCCTCATTGTTTAATATACAATTAGCAAAATGCTTATCTTCCTCTAAGTATGCATCTTTAAATAAAATCCTCCAGCTTTTATTGCCTTCTTTAATTAGTTGACTCTTATTATTCCAAACCAAGACCGAGTAAGCCTGTTGAGAACCTATTTGTAGCATTCCCTCTGTTCCTAAGATTTCCATCCTCGCATCATAACCATATGTAGCAGGACAACATCCATCAATTAGACCTAGAACTCTATTTTTAAACCTTAAACTAACTGCAGCAGTATCATAGAAATCAGGATATTCTTCTTTATATTGGGGGCATTTAAAATTATCAGCTATAGCATATACTTGTTCATAATCACTGCCAATCAACCACCTCATAGAATCAAAATCATGACTGTTAACCTCTGCCAGAAGTCCATTGCTTCTTTTTATATCACAGTACCACATCGGCGGTAAGCCTGGTCCTCTTCCTACGGATTTTACAAGAATAGGAGTCCCTATTTCTCCTTGTCCAATAATTTCTTTAGCTTTTAAGAAATTTTGATCAAATCTCCTCATAAATCCAATTTGAAACTTCACCTGATTTCTTCTTACTGCTTTTTCCATTTGATTTGCTTCTTCCAAAGTGGAAGAAAGCGGTTTTTCGCAAAATATATGTTTACCGGCATCAGCGGCTTTAATAACAGTTTCAGCATGAACGAAAGTCGGCGCTCCTATACAAACTGCATCAAATTCTTCACCTGATAAAGCTTCTTCAAATTTAATAAAAAAATTGTTAGCACTTAATTCTTTTGCAGCTTCCTCAGCAACCTTTTTATTAGTATCAACAACTGCAACAATTTCTGTATTAGATATTTCAAATTCATAATTTCTTGCATGAACCATTCCTGCTCTACCGGCTCCGATTAAACAAAACTTAACTTTTTCCATTAAAACACTCCCTTAATTATATTTCGTTATAAAGTACAACCCTAACTTTCCCTTTGTCACCTCTAAAACGCGATTCAAAATAATCCATTGCTATATTATCCTTTGTATAAGTAATATTTTGCATTAAGTGCATTGGAGCTCCTAATTTAATCTTTAAAATTTGAGAATCATATTCTTCGGCCACAATCGGCTCCAGGGTAATTTCCGCTCTATAGGGTTTTAATTCATACTTATTAATAAGCATACGATAGAGTGACTTATTCTCTAAATCTTCATTTATTAAATCCGGACATAATTTATAAGGAATAAAACTCATTATACTTACTACGGGTTCATTCTCAACAGATCTTATTCTGTGCAGAAAAATAATCTTTTCACCTTTCTGGATATTTAACTTTTTAGCTATTGCTCCTCTAACCTCTTTAATTTCTTGTTTAACGATCTTTGTTTTTGTTGTGTAACCTTTTTCTATCATATCATCATAGAACGTGGTTAACCTTTGGATAAATCCATAATCTATTTTGGGTTTTGCTATAAAAGTCCCTTTCCCCTTTTCACGATAAAGTAAACCTTCGCTAACTAACCCTCTTAATGCTTGTCTAACAGTAGGCCTACTAATCTGATATTTTTCTGACAATTCTTTTTCCGAAGACAGCAAATCTCCTGGTTGTAATTCTCCTGTCTCAATCCTTTCTTTCAAGATCTCTTCCAATTGGAAATATAATGGTATGGGTGAATTTTTATCTAATGTATCTACATTTATTTTTATCATTCTTTAAAGCCTCCATTCTATTCATTTTTAGTATAAATCCTAGATATTTTTTAAAATAAGTTTTAACTGTTTTCAATTTGATCTTTAATTTCTTTATATTTATTAATAAATTCTTGTGCTTTATCTTTAACAATTGCATAATCACCCTTTTTAATCGCATCTTTTGTTAAACTACTACCAACCCCTACACAAAATACTCCTGCCTTAAACCATTCTTGAAGATTATTTAAGTTTATACCACCAGTAGGCATCAGTGGAGCCTGAGGCAATGGACCTTTAATTGCCTTTATTATTTCTGGACCAAATAAACCAGAGGGAAATATTTTAACAACATCTGCACCGTGTTCCATAGATAGGATAACTTCTCTTACAGTCATTGCTCCCGGTATAACTACTTTTTGATACCTATTAGCAGTTTTAATTATCTCAATATCAAGATGGGGACTAACTATAAATTCTGCACCAGCCAAAATTGCAAGTCTTGCAGTTTCAGAATCTAAAATTGTACCTGCACCAATCAACATTTTAGGTGAAAATTTACTAGAAATATCCTTAATTACATCTATCGCTCCAGGAATAGTCATGGTGATTTCTATAGCCTTTATACCACCTTGATAGGCAAAATCAACAATTTTTAAAGCTTGTCCCTTACTTTTTGCTCTAATAACAGCGACTATACCATTTGTTTCTAACTGTTCTAACAATTTAAATTTATACTTCACTTTATATCCCTCCTCACTTTCCTGTTTTTATATTTATAGTTCTTTACCTCTTTACATGCTTATGTAAATATGTCTTTACATTCTATATATCTGTATACGACATTCATTTAAAAAATCCTTCTTTTTTTAATATTTTTTTAAATTTTTTTTAAAATCCTACCTTTATAAGTTATAATCCTAGCTTAAGAAGGTAGAAAAAATAAGAGGTGTAGCCATTTATAGGACTATGAAAACATTTTGGAAAAGATCTAAGAATCAGCCGATAATTTCCAGAATTATTGACCATGATTTAAAAGACATAGTCAAGGTAATAAAAGATGCAGAAATAGGAAAGGATATATAACAAAAAAACTCATCGCAGGATCTCGTATCCCTTAAAAGAACAGATTGTGGAATGGACATAGGAAGAATTGACTGGGGTTACGAGAAAGTACGCGATACTACTCGAACCGTAGTTCGAATCGCTTTTCAGCCTTTTCTCTAACCCCATCTACATTATCCAAAATCCATTTAATCTTGGTGCCGGAAAAATAGGCATCAACCACCAGCCCGGTCT
>CAZWFH010000048.1:0-9381 GCA_964632105.1 uncultured Atribacterota bacterium | reverse complement strand
GAGAATTTAGAATGAGCTGGAAAAATATTAAACTTATTTTTACTAAAGAATTAGTAGGAACCATACGAGATAAAAGAACTATAATTGCTATGATAATAATTCCTTTAATTTTTTATCCTCTCTTGTTTACAGGAATTGGCTATTTTAACAAGGTGGGAAGTATGAAATCAGAAGAAGCTGCCTCAAAGATTATGATATACGGTGCGGAGTTTGCTCCTAAATTAGTGAAACATCTCCAGGATTATGAAAAGATAGAAGTTCTTACTATAGAAGACGACTCTCTTATTAAATTGCAAAATGGGGATATTCAGGCAGTTTTGGCAATCCCTCCGGATTTTAAATATAAAATTGAACAGGGAGGACCCGGTAAATTTATCTTAAAATATGATACTACGGAGGCTAAATCAAGAATAGCCAAGCAAAGAATTAATCAAGTAATTGAAAAATACAAAGGTGAAATACTTTTACAAAGGCTTTCTCATCTGGATTTAAAAGAGGAATTTCTTACTCCGTTAATTCTACAAGAAGAAAATATAGCTACTGCTGAAAAGATAACCGGTTCATTTTTAGCAGTTCTACTCCCTTATTTAATTATAATCCTCATCTTTGCCGGGGCGATGCATACAGCCGTGGATATAACTGCCGGAGAGAAAGAAAGAGGGACTATTGCTACTCTATTAGTAAGTCAGATAAGCCGATTAGAGATAGTATTAGGCAAATGCTTTGCTGTAATGTTAATTTCTTTTACCAGTATGGTTTTAGGATTAATTGGGCTTACTCTTGCTTTTTTATCGGGAGCTTCTATTGCCGGAGGTGTTGAGGGAGTGCAATTTGGGATATCTATTAATACTGTCTTTTTACTTTTTTTAGTTTTATTTCCTTTGGTCGGGTTGGCCAGTGCAGTATTAGTGATGGTGGGAATATTTGCCCGTAATATTAGGGAAGCCTCGAGTTATATTACCCCCATCTATATGTTGACTATTTTTTTGGGAATAATTTCTATAAGTCAAGGAATAGAATTGACCAGTAAAATGTTTTTAGTTCCGGTTTTAAATAGTAGTTTTGTTTTTAAAGAGCTATTGATTGGTAAGATTTATTGGGATCATATTTTAACTACTTTTAGTGCTAATATGGTAATTGCCGGGTTTGCTCTTCTGGGAGCTACCCGACTTTTTACCAAAGAAGAAGTTCTTTTCAGAAGTTAAAAAATAACATTCTGATAAGGTGATAAGTAATGGAAAAATATGACCAAATTATTGATAAAGAGAAACAGAGGAAGGCGAAAGAATATCAAAAGAAAAAAATTATTTTTAAAATTACTGGAACCGCTCTTTTTTTAGCCTATTTTTCAATATTAATATTTAGTAACCTTTCCTTTGCAATTAAAGAAAAAATATTGTATTTTACCGACATACAATGGCAGATTATTGCTTTATATATTTTTTTTATCTTAACTCTTTATGATTTACTTTCCTTGCCGTTAGAATTCTATACTTCCTATACCTTTGAACACAAATATCATTTTTGTACTCAAACATTAAGAGATTGGTTCGAAGATTGGTTAAAAAGTTATATCTTGACTTTGGTTTTAGCTATCCCTCTCATTGAAGGAATTTATTGGGCTATCAGAACATTCCCTCAAAATTGGTATCTGGTAGTTACAGTTTTTACCGTTCTTTTAGCTGTTCTTTTAAGCCATCTTTCCCCCATATTATTGACTCCACTTTTTTTTAAATTGAAAAAGATAGAAGGGGATAATGAATTAGCTCAAAAATTAATTAAATTATGCAATAAAGTAAATACCAAAGTTAAAGGGGTCTACGAAATAAATTTTAGTTCAAAGACCACTAAAGCCAATGCCTATCTTTCTGGTTTGGGGAATACTCGGAGAATTGTGATAGCCGATAATCTTTTGAAAAATTTTACTCTTGATGAAGCAGAGGTGGTATTTGCTCACGAATTAGGTCATCATGTTCATAAGGATGTTCTAAAAGGAATACTTTGGACCAGTTTGATATATTTAGGAGCTTTTTATTTTACCAGCCTTATTTTAAAAAAGGTCGGTCTTTATTTGAGTTATGAAGTAAGCGATATTTCTAACTTTCCTGTTTTAGCTTTATCCATAGGGGTTATTCTATTCTTATTTAATATACCTCTTAATTTTTATTCCCGAAAGAGAGAGCGGAACGCTGATGAATTTGCCTTAAAAACGACTTGGAAGATAAATGCTTTTATCACATCAATGTCAAAATTTACAAGCCGAGATTTAGCTGATGCCCATCCTCATCCTTTTATTGAATTTCTCCTTTACACTCACCCTTCTATCGGTAAGAGAATTAATTATGCTCAGGAGTTTAAGAAGAAGATTGAATTAGAAAAACAAAAAGAATGAATTTTAAATATGTAACATTTTGTGCTTGGCACAAAATGTTACATATTCAGTATATTCTTTACTATATTTTGTAATATTGATATAATAAAATTAAAAAAATACAGTTTTATGCTACACATTTGTGTGATACTAAAGATATTAAGAGGAAAAAATTATAACTTAATAGTCCACAGGGCTAAATAAAGAGGGTGTTTTATAATGAGAAAGCCCCTTATTTTTATTTTGCTAATATTTATAATTTTTTTATTAATAGTCATATATGAACATGATAAAATTGATGAAATAGATGATTATGTAGAAAAAAGACAGAATATGGTAGTAAGTCAATTAAAAAGCCGAGACATAGTAGATTCTAAAGTCTTACAGTCCATGCTCACTGTCCCCCGTCACCAATTTGTTGATGAACATATTAGAGAATCAGCTTATAATGATTACCCCCTTTCTATCGGTGAAGGTCAAACTATTTCCCAGCCTTATATCGTAGCCTTAATGACCCAGTTATTAGAGTTAAAAGGGGATGAAAAAGTCTTAGAAATAGGAACTGGCTCTGGATATCAAGCAGCAGTTTTAGCTGAGATTGTAAAAGAAGTTTATACAGTAGAGATATATGAAAGTCTTTCTAAAAAATCAGAAAAATTAATAAAGGATTTGGGTTTTAGAAACATCCATTTTAAAATCGGTGATGGCTATTATGGTTGGGAAGAATATGCCCCTTATGATGCCATCATAGTGACCTGTGCCCCTGATCATGTCCCCCCATCCCTTCTTCAGCAGATTAAAGATGATGGGGGGAGAATAGTGATTCCCGTTGGCGGAATATGGATGGTTCAAACTCTAATGAAAATAGAAAAAATAGAAGGAAAAATTAAATCTAAAGGGATTATCGGAGTAAGATTTGTTCCTATGATTGGACATAGTAGATGAGCAAATAATTTTTTTAGTTTGTATAAAGGTAGGCCAAAAATTATGGGAAATTTTATAATTGGAATACCACAAGCACTTCTTTATTATGAATATTTTCCTCTATAGGGAACAGGAGAAGGTTCCCTGTTCCCTAAAATACTAAGAAATCCAAAGAGATATACCAGAGCGGCCAATAGAGCAACTACTTTAAAACCAAAGAAGAGGGCAATTATCACTGCGGAGACAGAGGCGATAATAGAACAGAAGCTATTGGTTGCCCATAACCAGGGGATAAGCTCCTTTCCTTGTTCTGTCGAATTGACCAACCTTATCCCTAATGGGAAGGGCATCCCCATTAAAAATCCTAAAGGGAAGATTAACCCCAGTGTAATGAACATTCTCACTAACAAACTATATTTCAAAGTGGTATTAAAGACATAAGGTAAAATAAATTGATAAATTATTAAGAGGCCACACAAGGTAAAGATAATAATTTTCAGAGCATTAACATAATTTCTCTCTATTCTTCTTGAATAGAAGCTTCCCAGACCAGAGAAGAACAGAAAGGAGAAGATGATAATAGAAGTAGAATAAGCAGGATTGGTTAGATAGAGGATAAATTTTTGGATAAAAGATATCTCTAAAAGCATATACCCTAACCCCAAAGAGGCAAAATAAAGTAAAAAAGGAACCTTTACCCTTTTTTTAGTTACAGGGAATCTCTTTAAAATTAAAGGCAAAAATATAAAAATGATACTAAATATTATTCCCTGAAGGAAAGTGGCAAATATAATCAAATTTCCCCATTCTATCAAAGGCTGCCAATTAGCTGTGCTTTTTATAATTTTAGGGATGTTTTTCCACTTCAAAGTGTAGAAAAAATAGGGTTGATTATCGGTGACTGCCGAAACATTAAAGAAGTAACTATCATAAAAATCCTTTAACTTATTCTCCTTAAAACTATTCACCAATTGGTCTATCTCCTGATAATAATAATTCTGCTCCAGGATATGATTTGTATTAGCCTCCTCCTCCTTAATCCCCGGAAAATAGACTACATCAAAATTCCTTTTATCACAAAAATCTTTAATCGCCCTTATTTCTTCCTCTCCTATTTCTTTTTTACTTAAGATAAGAGTAGAAGTGCCCCAACTGCGGATTATGGCCAAATGATTTTCCGGTTTTTCTATCCCCATTCGACTGAGAGCCTCTAAACTGATGCTGCAAAGACGCACAATTTCACGAGGAGGGAATTTTAACCAACGAGTAATACCCAACTTCCCACCATCAGAGAGATGCTGCCAAAAATCCATAAACGCCTCCACTGTATAAAGGTAATTTTCGGAAATACTATAGAATCCTCCGGAAGCAGTATTGGATGAGCCAATTAAAGAAATTTGAATCAAGTCAAACTTTTGGTCCAATCCTTTTAATATACTTCTCCCTTCACCGGTTAAGATTTTAATTCCCTCACGGTTATAAATATTTCCCGAGTAATCAGCATAATTACCCTGCAGTAAGATTTTAACATCGGGGTTCATCTCAATCCCCCAGATCTCATCTGCTTCATTATAAACTCCTCCCAGGATATCTAATCCTCCTCCCGGTCCGATAATCAATATATCCCCTTTATCTCCAGTAAGATGAAATCCTAAGGCAGAAGAGATGTAATCTGAAAACTCTATTTTTTTCAATCCTTCTAAATTATCCTCCCCCTCCAATCTGGTAATCGCACTCAATCCGTCACCATCAGTGACCAGACCTAATTGTTCAGGAATCTCTCCCGAAAAATTCAAACTTAACCCCGGGGCGTATTTTACCCCCTCACTTTCTACCACCTCTAATCTGGCGAAACTATTCTCCTGCCTATCAATTATTCGGGAATTAGGGTAGCGCAATAAAGTGAATAAACTTTTATAAGGATTTATCGGGAAAGAATAAAAACTCTCTGCTCCACTAAATAAAATAATAAAAACAAATATCCCCACCACATAAATTGCTGAGCTTTTATTTTTCAGCTTTAAAGAAAATAAAAAAGAAGCCAGAAAAGAGAGCAGGGGAGGGATAATCAATAAATTGCTCAAACTTATATAATTAGATAGAACCAAGAAAGAAATACAGCCTATAGCTGCACCACTTAAGTCACAGAAATATATTTTATTTACTTTTTCTGGTAGTTTAGATATAGCTAAAGAGATGCAGATTCCGGCAAAGAAAAAGGGTGTAGCAATGGCTAAATAATAAATCACTAAGTATAATAATTGATATCTATCCGTTATTAATCGATAAAGGTCAAAGGGGACTTTAGAAATGACAAATATAGAGAGTAAAGAACCCAAAGAAAAAAGTAAGGAAAAGAAGAGGAGATATTTATATAAATTTTTACCTTTAGCCTTTTTCAGAATCGAAGAAAAGACTGATAAAAAAGTCCCGCTTGCTCCATATCCTAAAAAGGCGATACTAATAATCATGAAAGCCAGATAATTCCATTGGAGAATAGAAAATACTCGCATAAGAGAGAGTTCAAAGAGCAGGACCGAAGTTGAAAAGAAGAATATTCCTATATATAAAGAAAAATCACTATCTTTTTTAGTCATCATAATCTTTATTTTTCTTTTAGCACGGTATTTGCTACGTTAACCCCATTGATCATATAATAAGTATTCTATCTCTCTAAATAATAGATTCGGGGTCTTGTTTTATTTCAAATTGTTTTATTTATTTATTCCTCCTATCCAAATGTCCTATCAAATATTTCTTAACTCTATATAATAATAATTCGCCATTTAAACCAAAAAACCCTTTTTATTTAAAACATTTTAATACAAATTTATTTCCCCCTCTCTCATATCATTTTCGCATCCATTTTGTCATTCCCGCCCTTCTTTTTGTCATTCCCATCCCCCCCCTCTGCCATTCCCACGAAAGTGGGAATCCAGCAATCGTCATTACGATCTCCCTTAGGGAGCGCGGCAATCCATCCTTTTCTTCTCTTTCTTTATTTCGTATTTATGCTTTTGTTCTTAATACCAATGACTAAATTATCCCGTAACTCGTATTTTTAATCGGTCAATTGGTTAATTAGCGAATTGGTCAATTGAATAAACTTTTTCTTCAAAAAAGAAGGATTTTATAAACCTTTTGTCGAATATAAATCTATGTGTGTTTATAAATCAAAATAACAAAATAACCAATCGATATATAAGAGAAATGTTCAAGCTTTATAATTGTGCCGCCTTAGATAAAATAAATAAACTTACCGAATTGCAATTATTGAAACCTACAGGAAGAGAAAGAGCCCCACATTATATATTCTAATAATGGGATATGCCCCTAATAAAATTAAAGTAGGGAAGATAAAATAATATATAGATAGGAAAGGAGAAAAGGAATGAATAAATTAATTTTTAATAAAAAGCGGTTCGGATTTTTTTGGCTTGTTATTTTGATTATCATAATATTTTATTGTGTTAATGGTTGGAGTTCGGAACTAGTTTTGCATGAGCATAATCATTTTGGTGAATATTTTGATGAAGGCTATACTAATACTTTTGTCTCTTTTTCTCTAAAGGATAATCAAGAGCAGTGGGTTAGTGGATTGAAGTTAGAAGATGTACAGATTTCTGAATCAATTGTTTCCAAAACTGAAGATAGAATAGCTGGACCCTATGTAGTAGATATCGCGTTACAAAAGGAGAATGAAGATACACAGGAAGCGGGATTAAGAGAACGCTCAGTTAGTGCAGAAAAGATGGATATTGTATTCTTAATAGATGGTAGTGGTACTATGAGTAATGCAATGTTAGGCATAGAACAAGAGATCCAGCGTTTAATAGATAGACTTTTAAAAGCACATATAGATTTTCGTATGGCTATGGTTATATTTGATGAAGTTCCAATATTATGGGACTATTTTCGTTTTTACGACTGTATGGAAGTAGATAAGTTAAGAGAAGAAGTTGAATCTATTTGTCATACAGGAACAGAATGGTGGAGTCCCACTACTGCCTATGATGCTTTATTATTTACTCCCTGGTTAGGATTTCGGGAAGAAGCCCGCAAGATTAGTGTAATTATTACTGATATTATTCCCCAGACGGTATATGGAAATTTCTGGTATGCTGGCGGATGTACTGCTACTACTCTTTCCGCAGTAAAATGGTTTTTACAGGAAACCGGGATTGAACTGTATTATTGCCTTAATCCTGATCAAGATGTAGATTTAGAATATTATACTGATCCCGATATTAATCCACGGGCCGGAGATACACAGAGCGGTTTTGCTGCTTTAGAGAAGATGGGGCTTGCACTTCCTCTTGGCGAACCAAATTGGCCTTTTCGTCAGAAAAATATTTCTTTTATCTTATCCCCTATTATTAATTCCCGCTATTATCTTAGCTGGCAGACCTTATTACCAGAAAAATCTATAGAATTACCTGGAGATATTCAGGATTACTATATCGAAATTACGTTACAGGTAAAGGACCCGGATAATCCAGAACAAACACTAAGCAAAACTTATAATTATCTGTTAAAGAAAAAACTAAGTAGTATAAATTTAGAAGTTACTGATTCCCGGGGTAAACCGATAGATGGTCTTGTGGCTTATCTGGACTACCCTATAGGAAATTGGCGGAAAAACTATTTATATCAATTAGGTATAAATAACGGATTGTTAGAGATAGAGGAAATACCGATAGGTAAGTATTTCCTTGTAATTACAAGTGGTGGTGGAGGAGAAGAAGAGGATGCCTCTGACAACTATTCTGAAATTGACTATATTTATAGGCAGTGGATAGATGTTCCTTCAGAGGGACTGAAATTAGAAATTCAAATTCCTCCTCTCTGGCGGGATGGCGAGCTGGCTAAAGCTTATGGCTTGATAAAGGATTTAAGGGAATTAGAATTTCCCCATGCCCCCTTTGAAGAATTCACTAATCATGCGGAGTCCTGGCTAAAAGAATTTGATGAGAAAGGATTAACTTTAGAAGAATTGGTTAGGATTAGACGTTTTTCTGTACCTTTATCAGGATATAATAATATTAATGAATATGCCTACTGGGAAAATAAGGGAGCAATAGAAAGTTTTAGTGAAATTGTCCGGAATTTCCATCAGATCATGACCAAAATAAAGGAGTTACAAGATTCATTAGAGACTGATTTACAGGAACAGCTTGCGAATATACCGTTAGAGATAGCACTTGATATATTAACCGAGGGTGGATTTACAGCTCTAAAAGAAAGCTTAGAATTAGCTGTAGATGAATTAGTCAATTATTTGCAGAATGAATTTTCCCGGCAACTTTTTTTGAAAATTTTAGAGCAAATTCCGGATTCACCATATAAACCTTTAATAAAAAGTGTTATGCAATCAATTATTTACGAAGAAGGTTTTGATAGTTGGGATTCAGTTTTAAAGGCAGCAGAGAATTTAGGCATAGAAGAACTTGTTGGAGAAAGCGACAAATTAAAAGGCGAAGAAGCCGTGAAATTACTGGCTGAGAAAAGCCTGCAAAAATTGTTTTTAGATAAATATTACTTCCAAAAGGTTCAGATGGGTTTGAATAATCTTTTGACCAAAGCACAATTTTCTTCTCTGCCAAGCAATATTTATACTTATTATAATAATGTTGTGATAGGCGATGATTTTTGGAATTGTAGAGGTGTAGTAGAGGAATTACAGGAACCTTCCTGGAAAGCCTTACAGGAACAGGAAGATATTTCTGAATGGGCTAGTAACATTAAAGGTTTAACAAATTATCTGGAAGCAGTCATTACTCCCTTAGAAGCCTTAGCTGAAGTGTATCCGCCTTTACAGGATACAGCAGATGCACTAGATGGTTTTATAATTGTCCTTGATGGTATTCAAATTATTAGTCGAGCTATTGAATTTGGACTACAAATTGATTGTTTATATACTTATGGAGAAAATATGGAGCCTATCTGGCAAGCAGTATTTATAGAATAAAGAAGTATAACCTATGACAACACCGCATGCTTATAAATACTGTTCGATTTAAGTTGGCAATATGGTTGGCGATTTAACAAGATACTGTATTTTTAAAAATCTTTTATTTAGCGTAAAT
>CAZWFH010000047.1:0-9484 GCA_964632105.1 uncultured Atribacterota bacterium | reverse complement strand
CCGCTATACTAAATCTGATTATATTATTAAAAGTTTTACAGGATAAAATTGGGGATTTTGAATTAAAATCTCAAGTATCATTTCTGGCAAAAATTACTATATCTTCAATATTTCTTGGAATAATCTGTATTTTGGTTGATAATTATTTTGGTACTGTATTAGACTTAAATTATAAATATAACCAGATTATTCAAGTAATCGTCTCTATTTTTAGTGGAGGTTTGGTATATTTGATTAGTAGTTATATACTGGGTGTGAAAGAAGTTAGAACTTTAAAGCAAACTATAAAAACAATCTTAAGGAGTAGAAATTAAATAATGCTAAAAGATTATCATTGCAACATTGAAAATATCAGGAATTTTTCTATAATCGCTCATATTGATCACGGAAAATCAACCATAGCTGATAGATTGCTGGAATTTACCGGAACAATTTCCGAGAGAGAAAAAAAAGAACAGATATTGGACAATATGGATTTAGAAAGAGAAAAGGGGATAACTATTAAATCAAAAGCAGTAAGATTATATTATCACTCCAAAGATGGGAAGGAATATATTTTAAATTTAATTGATACCCCGGGACATGTTGATTTTTCATATGAAGTATCTCGTAGTCTTGCGGCATGTGAGGGTGCTTTGTTGATTGTTGATGCATCTCAAGGTGTCCAGGCGCAAACCATAGCTAACATTAATTTAGCCCTAAAAAGTAATTTGAAGATAATTCCGGTAATTAATAAAATTGATCTTACCACAGCAAACCCAGATAGAGTTGCCAAGGAATTGCAGAATATTTCAGAAATAAAAGAAGAGGAAGTGATTTTAGCGAGTGCCAAAGAAGGAATCGGAACTTCTGATATTTTAGAAGCAATAGTAAATAAAATTCCGCCACCAAAAGGGAGTTCGAAACTGCCCTTAAGAGCACTTATATTCGACTCGCTCTACAATTCATACAAAGGGACTATTGTCTATGTTAAGGTAGTAGATGGGATTATAAAGCCGGGTATGTTTATTCAAACTATGTCTAATAACATAAAATATGAAGTTGCTGAAATAGGAATTTTTCGCCCCAAGATGCAGCCTATAAAAGAACTTAATGCCGGAGAAGTGGGATACATAATAGCCGGGTTTAAAAATATTAAAGATACTCATGTAGGTGATACTATTATCGATGCTTCTAATCCTTCCAGAGAAAGCCTTCCCGGATACAAAAAGGTTACACCTTTGGTTTTTTGCAGTATCTATCCGGTTGATAATAAGGATTATGAAAACCTTAAGGCTGCATTGGATAAGCTTAAATTAAATGATTCCTCTCTTTTTAGTGAAGCCGAAACGTCAGAAGCTTTGGGGTTTGGTTTTAGATGTGGGTTTTTAGGATTACTGCATATGGAAATTATTCAGGAAAGATTAGAAAGGGAATATGACATAAATTTAATCGCGACTACCCCGAGTGTAATGTATCAAGTGACTAAAAAGGATGGAGAAACTAAAAAAATAAGTAACCCTGCCTCTTTCCCTCCAAAAAATGAAATTGTAAAAATTGAAGAACCATACGTAAAAGTAAATATTATAACTCCTGGTAAGTGTATTGGTGGAATTATGGATTTAGTTAAGGAAAGAAGGGGAGGTTTTAAAAATATGGAAT
This sequence comes from uncultured Atribacterota bacterium, assembly GCA_964632105.1. Lineage (GTDB taxonomy): Bacteria > Atribacterota > Phoenicimicrobiia > Phoenicimicrobiales > Phoenicimicrobiaceae > Sediminicultor. Next base: position 7,843 of record CAZWFH010000047.1, on the reverse strand, counting down.
ATATTGACGAAAAAATCTTAAGATTAGATTATCATCTGCCCTTAAATGAAATCATTTTAGATTTCTATGATAAATTGAAATCGATAAGCAGTGGATATGCCTCCCTTGATTACGAACTTATAGAATATCAGTCCTCCGAATTAGCCAAAGTCGATATACTGGTTAATCATCAGTTAGTGGATGCTCTATCTTTTATTATACATAAAGATAAGGCTTATACGCGGGCAAGAAAAATAGTAGAAAAATTAAAAGAAATCATACCTCGTCAGATGTATGAAGTTCCGCTACAAGCAACGATTGAAGGAACGATTATTGCTCGAGAGACTATAAAAGCATTAAAAAAAGATGTATTAGCTAAATGTTACGGAGGAGACATTACCCGAAAAAGAAAGTTGTTGGAAAAACAAAAAGCCGGTAAAAAAAGAATGAAAAAAGTTGGAAAGGTGGAAATCCCACAGGAAGCATTTTTAGGGATATTAAAAATTTAATTAGGTGATAATTAATGAAATTAGGATTATATCTACATTTTCCTTATTGTATATCAAAATGTCCTTACTGTGACTTCAATTCTTACCAATTAGAAAAAGATAATCAAATTACTTCTTACATTGCCGCTTTATATCAGGAGATAACCGCTTATTCTCAAAAATTAGAAAAGAGCAATATAAAGACTATTTACTTGGGCGGCGGTACCCCTACTATTTTATCAGGAACTAAAATTTGTAATATATTAGAATTTTGTAAAGAAAATTTTAAAGTAGATAAAGATGCAGAGATAACCATAGAGGCGAATCCAGGGACATTAGACGGTAAAAAAATAAGGTTACTAATTGAATCGGGAATAAACAGATTAAGTTTAGGAGCACAGAGTTTCAATAATTTATTTTTAAAAAAATTAGGTAGAATACATAATACACAAGAAATTATTGATTCTTATTATTTGGCTCGAGAGGCAGGATTTAACAATATCAATATAGATATTATGTTTGCTCTGCCAGACCAAACTATAGAAGACCTTCAAGCTACACTAAAAAAAACTGTTTCCTTGAAACCAGACCACTTATCTCTGTATAATCTGACTATAAAACCAGGAACAGAATATTACAAGGAATATAAAAGAGGAAAATTAAAGCTGCCTACCGAAGATGAAGAATTTGACATGTATAACTGGGCAATAAATTATTTAGAAGAAAATGGTTTTGAGCACTATGAGATAGCAAATTTTGCACGTCCTCATAAGAGATCGAAGCATAATCTAATTTATTGGCAGAATAAACCATATTTGGGGATAGGAGCTGGAGCATATTCCTTCATAAGAGGATATCGATACATGAACTGTGAAGACCCAGCAAGATATATTAAAGAAGTAATGAGCGGTAAATTACCTATAGACAATGGAGAAAAATTATCCTTGAGAAAAAGAATGATAGAAACCATAATTTTAGGTTTAAGGACCAAAGATGGGGTAAGTTATAAAAAATTCAAGACAAGATTTAAAATTAAACTTAATGATATTTTCTCTAAACAGATCAATAAATTAGTTAATTTAAGACTATTACAAAAAGATAATTACAAAATAAAACTGACCAGGAAGGGGATTTTTTTAGCTAATACTGTTTTCAGAGAATTTGTTGATTGATTAATTAGTATCGAGTATCGAGTATATAGTGAAGAAAGGAAGAGATAGAATTCAGGAGTCAGTAGCCAGGAGCCAGAATAAGATAGCACCGAGTATATAGTAAAGAAAATAAAAAAGAAAAAAAGTAGGGGCGTATTGCATACGCCTTGATAGCGTAGAGCGGATAGCGTATTTAGCGAAAAACGAAAAGCGCAAAACGCAAAACCATAGCTTAAAACTTAAAAATTTTAGGACAGTTTTTTGATTAGTACTTTAAATCTGATAATAGAGAGTATATATTGGAATAATTTATTGAAAGATACTAAGAAAATAAATAAAAACCAGAGGAATACTTTTAAATGAAACAAAGGAATCAGCAAATATATTACGCTCAAGCATATTAACTCTTAAGGAAAAATAAGTTTTGAATTTTGAATTATGGTTTTGCGCTTTTCACTTTAAATTTTTAGTTGCATACCGAAAACTGTTAACTGAAAACTTGAATTTGACTAACGACTAAATTAATCGGACAATTGGTAAATTGGAGAATTATTTTTAGTAACATCTTGACAAATAGGTTCTATGGTGATATCTTATTTAAGGCAATTAGCACTCTCATAGGGAGAGTGCTAAACGAGGCATAAAAATGGAATTAAATGAAAGAATGAAAAATATCTTAACAGCGGTAGTGCATAGATATATTACTACTGCTGAACCTGTTAGCTCAGCTATAATCGCGGAAAAATATAATTTGGATTTAAGTACTGCCACAATAAGACATGAAATGTATTTGTTGGAAAATTATGACTATTTATGGCAGCCGCATACTTCGTCAGGAAGAATTCCAACCGATAAAGGTTATCGGTTTTATGTGGATAATTTGATGATAAAAAGCTATTTAAGAGAAAAAGAAAAGAGAGAAATTATCCAGATTTACAACAAAAGTAAAGAGTTCGAAGAGACGATGAAGATAACTTCTCAATTATTATCGAAATTAACTAACAATATAGGAGTTGTCTTAGCACCGGTTATATATAATGATTTAGTAAAAAATATTCAATTTGTATCGATAGGAAATAACCGTATTCTAACTATTATAATTACAGATACAGGATTAGTTTGTCAAAAAATAATTAAAGTTTCTGGTGAAATTACTAAAGACAGATTAAACTATCTATCTAATTTTATAAATAGTAAATTAGTAGAAAAAGATGTAAATTTAATAAATTTAAACAATTTATTAATAGATGAATTAGATAAAATTATTTCATTTCAGGAAAGATTTAATTATATTCATAAATTTTTAGAAGAATGTTTTGATTTTGAATATTCTGAAAATAAAGTTTATTTAGATGGTAGAATGAACATAATAAAACATCCTGAGTTTAAAGAAACAGATAAATTAAATTATATATTATCATTAATCGAAGAAGAAAATGTATTGGCGAACACAATAAGAAGATATTTAGGAGTAAGAAAGACAAAAATAATTATCGGCAAAGAAAGTAAACTGAAAGAAATGCAAAACTGCAGCCTGGTAACCAGTAAATACAGAATTAAAGGTAAATCAGCCGGAGCAATAGGAATTTTAGGTCCAACCAGGATGGATTATCCTAGAATGGTCTCCATTGCGGAATATATATCGGATAAATTAAGTGAGATATTATCTGAATTTTAAGATGTTCTTACAATTAATGCTTATTGTCGGAGGGTCTTAATGTATAATAAAGAAAGCAAAAAGAAACATCAGAGAAAAGGAAAATTAATGGATAGTAAAAAATATAAATCAATGACTAAAGAAGAAATAATTCGAAAGATAGTAGAAAAAGAGGAAGAATTAAAAAACATAGAAGAGGAATTATCAGACAACAAGAAATTGGTTCAAGAAAAAGATAATTTATGTAAAGAATATCTGAAACATTTAGAAAGATTACAAGCTGATTTTGATAATTACAAAAAACGACAGGAGAAAAAACAGAAGGAATTCATTGAATTTGCTAACGAAAGGCTTATAAGTAATTTATTAACTGTATTGGATAATCTGGAAAGAGCTTTAGATTCTGCTAAAAATGAAAAAAATGTAAAAGCTATAAGAGAAGGGATTAATAATACCTTAAAAGGATTTTATAATATTCTAAAAAAAGAAGGTGTTGTGCCTATGAAATCAATTGGGCATAGATTTGATCCCTACAAACATGAAGCAGTAATGAAAATAGAAACAGATAAACATTCAGAAGATATGGTTACGGAAGAATTTCTAAAAGGTTATTATATAAAATCTAAAGTATTAAGACCTGCAATAGTAAAAGTTGCGGTTTCAACTAAAGAGAAAAAAGATACTGAAAAAAAATAATTTAAATTAAAAGATATTTAAAAAAGGAGAGATAATATCATGGGAAAAATAATTGGAATCGATTTAGGAACAACTAATTCTGTTGTCGCAGTTATAGAAGGAGGAAAGCCTGTTATAATAGAAAACGCAGAAGGCGGTAGAACTACACCCTCTATAGTTGCATTTACAAAAAAAGGTGAAAGGTTAGTAGGTTTATTAGCCAAAAGACAAGCAGTTACCAATCCTGAAAATACCATATTTTCGGTTAAAAGGCTTATTGGTAGAAGATATAATGATGGGGAAGTTCAAAAAGCAAAAAAAATATTACCTTTTAAATTAATTCCCGGGGAGCACACTGACATTAAAATTGAAGCCAAGGGAAAAGCTTATAGTCCACAGGAAATTTCAGCTATGATATTGCAAAAACTTAAAAAATCTGCGGAAGATCACATTGGTGAAAAAATAAATGACGCAGTTATTACTGTACCAGCATATTTTAATGATAACCAGAGGGAAGCCACTAAGAGTGCAGGAAAAGTTGCTGGTTTAAATGTCTTAAGAATTATAAATGAACCTACAGCAGCGGCCTTTGCTTATGGATTTGATAAGACAAAGAATGAAAAGGTTGCTGTTTATGATCTCGGAGGCGGAACTTTTGACATATCTATTTTAGATATTGGCGAAGAGGGAGTATACGAAGTAAAATCTACTAACGGTAATACTTTCCTGGGCGGTGACGATTTTGATCAAAGAGTAATACACTGGCTAGTAGATGGTTTTAAAAAAGAAAATGGAATAGATTTAAAAAATGATCAAATGGCCTTGCAAAGATTAAAAGAAGCAGCAGAAAAAGCAAAATGTGAATTATCTTCATCATTGGAAACTGAGATTAATTTACCTTTCATTACTGCTGATGCCAGCGGGCCAAAACATTTAAACGTTACCCTAACCAGAGCAAAATTAGAACAACTTACCGATGATCTTATTGAGAGTACCCTTAAGCCATGTTATAAAGCGCTTGAAGATGCAAAATTAAAACCCGAAGATATCAATGAAGTAATATTGGTCGGCGGGCAAACCAGGATGCCCAAAGTACAAGAGATAGTAAAGAAAATTTTTGGGAAAGAAGCAAATAAAGGGGTCAATCCAGATGAAGTAGTGGCAATGGGAGCTGCAATTCAAGCTGGTATTTTAGGAGGTGAAGTAAAGAAGGACATTCTATTACTGGATGTTACACCTCTGTCATTAGGTATAGAAACTTTAGGGGGAGTAGCTACTCGCTTAATTGAAAGAAATAGTACCATTCCAACTTCCAAAAGCCAGATATTTTCAACTGCTGCTGATAATCAATCAGCTGTTGATATAAATGTATTACAGGGTGAAAGGTCTATGGCTAAAGATGATACCAGTTTAGGAAGATTTCAATTGATTGGCATACCACTGGCACCGAGAGGGATTCCTCAAATCGAAGTAACTTTTGATATCGATAGAAACGGTATTATAAATGTTAAAGCAAAAGATTTAGGAACTCAAAAAGAACAAAAAATAACCATTACTGCGTCAAGTGGGTTAACTGATGAAGAGATAGATAAAAAAATAAAAGAAGCAGAGCAATTCGCTGAAGAAGACAAGAAATTAAAGGAAAAAATAGAACTTAGAAATCAGGCTGATACTTTAATTTATTCTGTTGAAAAAACTCTAAAGGAGTCCGGAGATAAAGTTAGCGAGGATGATAAAAATAAGATAACTGAGGATATTAAAGATCTTAGGAAAGCTTTAGAAGAAGATGATTTAGAAAAAATTAAATCCGACATCGAAAAATTAACTACTTCTTCGCATAAACTTGCTGAAGAGATTTATAAAAAAGCATCAGCTCAAACACAACAACAAGAAACAGCTAAAGAAGGTGAAAAGAGTAAACAATCTGAAACCGAAGAAAAGGAAGACGAAGAAAAAGTAGTTGACGCTGATTATGAAGTAGAGAAGGACGAAGACAAAAAAGATTAGCATAGAGCGGATAGTAATATAGTATCGAGTTAAGAAAGAGAAAGATAGAAAAAAGTAACATTCTTCTTTTTATCTTACTATCCCACTAAAGTTTATACTAACAAAATATAGTATCGAGTATATAGTTAAGAAAATAAGAGACAAAAGTAGGAAAAGATATCATATAAAAGAAACTGGTAAAACGGCAAACCGGGCAACTGGTTAACTAGCAAGTGATGTAATGTGTAAGATGTGATAAGCTAAATGTAATAAATACTTGTTTTTATAATTTTAGAAATTTAATCTCATTACTTATTACTCATTACTTGTTACTGTATTTATACTCGATACTCGATACTATATACTGGATACTGCTCGATACGCGATACTATATTGTAATACGACATACGAGGAAAGAGGGAAATATTAATTGACAAAAAGAGATTATTATGAAGTTTTGGGTTTAAAAAAAGGAGCCGCTCCTGAGGAAATAAAAAAGGCTTATAGAAAACTTGCCCTTAAATATCACCCTGATAGAAATTCATCTGATAGCAATGCTGAAGATAAATTTAAGGAAATCAACGAAGCCTATCAGGTGCTCAGTAACCCGGAAAAGAAGGCAAGATATGATCAATTTGGTTCAGCTGAAGGCATGGGAGGATTTGATTTTCAAGGAAGAGGATTTTCTGACTTCGGTGATTTTGGTGATGTTTTTGATTCTTTTTTTGGGACAAGAACTCGAAGAAGTGAAAGAGGAACACGTTCCCAAAGGGGAGCTAACTTAAGATATAATTTAGAAATAAGTTTCGAAGATGCTGCCTTTGGCAAAGAAACTAAAATTGAAGTTCCTAGTTGGGAAACTTGTGCAATATGTAAAGGAAGCGGGGCTAAACCCGGGACTTCTCCAAAGACCTGTCCTGATTGCCATGGTACTGGTGAGATTAGAAGTAAACAAAGTACAATGTTTGGCCAATTTGTTAATATAAAAATATGTCCTCGGTGTGCAGGTGAAGGAAAAATAATAAAGGATGTATGTACCAATTGTAGAGGTACAGGGAAAGTAAAGAAAAATAGAGTAGTAAAAGTAAAAATACCTGCTGGTGTCGATAGCGGTCATCGATTAAGAATAACTGGAATGGGAGAACCTGGAGAACGAGGAGGACCCTCAGGGGATCTGTATATTGTTTTATATGTAAAACCACATAAAATATTTAAGCGCAACGGGATAGATATTAGTTGTATTCATTCAATTAGTTTTGTAAAGGCAGCATTAGGAGGTACAACTACTGTTCCTACATTGGAAGAAAAGATAAACTTAAAAATACCCGCTGGTACCCAACCAAATACTATTTTCAAACTCAAAGGGAAAGGGCTCTATAAAATTGGAACTAATCAACGAGGGCATCAATACATTAAAATTACATTATATATTCCCAAAAAAATGAATGATGAACAAAAAAACTTACTATTAGAATTTGCAAAATCAAGCGGTGAAGATATAGAGAAATTAGGAGAAAAAGGCATTTTTGCAAAAATAAAAAATGCTTTCGGACAAAACGATAATTAGTATCGAGTACAAACTAGCGTATAGCGTTTAGCGTAGAGCGTATAAAATTAGCGTATAGCGTACAGCGTTTAGCGTATAGTTAAGGAATGAGGAAGCCAGGAGACAGAATTCAGAAATCAGAAACCCTGCTCGTATCTCATATCTCGTTAAGATAGTTAGCAGGTTAACTAATACCCTCTACGCTATTATGCTATACTTGTCTTTACCCATTACTTATTACTTGTTACTCATTACTGTATTTACTATACGCTCTACGCTAATTTGCTATACCAAATAAGGAGGAACATTTATTATTAAAGTTGCTCTAAAAACACTTGGATGCAAAGTAAACCAATACGAA
>CAZWFH010000046.1:0-9644 GCA_964632105.1 uncultured Atribacterota bacterium | reverse complement strand
TAGCGAGGCCGGTATAATTTCTTTGCCGGCTCCGGAGACCTCCGAAGAAACTCCTACTCCACCGGGTAAGGCTATAAATATTAATACTGCTTCTTTAGAAGAATTAGATTGTCTTTGGGGAATAGGTAAAATAACTGCACAAAATATAATTGATTACAGAGAAGCCTGTGGAGGTTTTAAAACGCCGGAAGAAATTAAGCTTGTAGACGGAATAGATGATAAGAAATGGGATAAGTGGAAAGAAGAAGGTTGGATAATTAAAGTTAAATAATATTTTATTAGATTAAGAAATAGTTAAGTTTGAAACAAGAAATAGTTAAGTTTGAAACAAGAAATAGTTAAGTTTGAAACAAGAAAATTGCTTATTATCCTTTATTTTATAAGGGTTTGCCAAAACCTTAACTCTTACAATATATACAATAATAACAACAACAGGAGAAGATGTTGTTGTTATTTTCAAAAATTAAAGGAGAGAAGAAGTGAAAAAATTCAAATCTGGTTTTACTAATGAAATTTCTATAAAAAATAATAACGAAATTATCCTACCAAAGATAATTAAATCTGAAGTAAATTTATTAAAACTCCCATTTTTTACCTTAGAGAGGAAGGATAAAAGATTAAAAACCGAATATAAAGAGATCACTAAAACAGGAGACCTAAAAAAAGAAAAAATTTGGAATGTTTCAGCTAATCCTGAATATGGATATCCTGGTCCCTTCGATAGGGAGGTTCATAAAGCTATTGAGCAAATTGCAACAGAAAAGATAAAAAGAGAGGGTATTATAAAAAATCCTATTCAGTTTTCGATTTATGGTCTATGTAAAAGAATGGGGATTAAAGGTGGAGGAAACTATCAACAAATAAAAAAGGCTATAGAAAAAATACAAATGACTGGAATAAAATCAGTAGGCACCTTTTATTCAAAAGAAGATAAACAATGGATTGAAGATATCTTTAGCCTCTATGATAGGGTGGTCTTTATAGGTAAAAAATTACCTAACAATAAAATAGCCGATTCCAATTATCTTTTTTTAGGAAGTTGGTATCTCCAGAGCTTAAACTCTCGCTATACAAAACCGATTGATTATACTTATTGGCGAAGTCTTGGAAGTAAAATAGCCTCCAGGCTCTATGAAATTTTAGGGGTAAAGTTTTATGGGATAAAAAACAAAAAAGATAATTATATTTGTTATAGATATGATACCTTGTGCCAACTTCTCCCATTAACTCCTTATAGATATATTTCACAAGCTAAACGACAATTAAATTCAGGTAATGACGAACTCAAAGACACCGGGTTTATATCGGAATATGAGTGGAGTGAAAACGGAAAAAAGAACTGGCTTATAAAGTATTGGCCGGGAGAAAGAGCTAAAGAAGAAATAAGAAGGGCAGAGACAAAGAGTATTAATTATCTGGAAAAACAATATCTACCAGGACCAAAAGAGGAAGTAAAAAAATTTTCTAAAGAGCAGACTGAATTAGGTAATAAATTATTAGAATTAAATGTTTCTAAAGTAACCGCTGAAGATTTAATAAGAAACAATGATCAAGAACTAATAAAAAAATGGGTTGAGGCAATTAATTATACTAATGCTAATGATAAAGCGGCTTATATAGTGAAGGCAATAAGAGAAAATTGGCAATTCCCGGAGGAATATTTAAGTAAGAAAAGAGAGGAGGAGCAAAAAAAGGAAAGGGAAAAAACAGAATTTATTAAAATTAAACAAAAAGAAGAGGAAAATAAAAAGAGGCAGGAAGAGATTAAAAGAATAGAGCAGATTTATAATTCTCTTGATCCTTCACAGCAGGAAGAGATAAGAATAGAAACAGAAAACAGATTACTTGATTTTTGGAAAGAAAAGCTTAATAAAGCAAGAGTTAAAGGAAAAACTTCAAAGCTGCTTGAGGTTGTCTTGGAAGAAAAGAGAAGAGAAATAATAAAAGAGTGGATTAATTCCGGAAGGATTGAACATATAAATAGCTAAGTAAAAAATACTGCTAAGAATTAGAAAAACGTTATTAAAGATAAAGGAGGTTTAAAATTATGAAAAATATTAAATTTCTATTATTTATTATCTGTTTAGTATTTTTCCTAAATGTAATTTTTTTTAATTGTTCTTTTGCCACACTTTATATTCTCAAAGACCAAGAAGGAAAAGACATCTGGATTACCAACCTAGAAAACATAGTTTCTAAATATGAAAAGCTCGGATATGTAATTTGGATTCTTGAAGCCCGTGGGTTATCTCAAAAATCATTTGAACCTGAATCTATTTCAAATGAACCTCAATCACCATTAGAACCTGAATCTATAGATTCTGAACCTCAATCTAAAGTAGCACTTCCACCTACAACAAAGCCAATATCAGCACCTACAACAAAGCCAATATCAGCACCTACAACAAATATTAATAGAGACAAAATGGTAGACATATTTAAAGCGAACGCTTTAGTAAAATGGACCACCGATTCCCAAATGGTGGAGTATGAAATAAAGGAACAAACTAAAGCATATGACTGGGTTATTAAATACGCTGAATATTCTGATATTTTAGAAAGATCAAAACAGAAGTGGGGTAATGATTATGTGATGGTGAAATATGAATATGAGGAACGATTAAAAGCATATAATTGGATTAATCAACAAAAAGCATATCCGGAAATTATGAAGAAGGCAAAACAGAAGTGGGGCGTTGATTATGTAATGGTTAAATATGAATACGAAGAACAAGTAAGCGCTTACGATTGGTTAGAAAGAAATAAAGATAAAAATCCAGAAGCATTTAAGCGTGCAAGCAATAAATGGGGCAATGATTATGTGATGGTGAAATATGAATATGAGAAATAAATTTAGTCTTTCTATATTTTAATTCTTTGAAATGAAGATATCAGTTTAACTAACATGGGCAATATTTTTTATATTAAAGAATTACTAAAAATTAAAATAAATTTATTAAACAAGTAATTAAATACAGGTATAAAACTATGAAAATAAAATGTCCACAATGTGATTTTGAAAATGAAGAGGGTAGTAAATTTTGTAAAAATTGCAATGAGCCATTAGTTAAGTTCAAAATTCCTAGTGCCATAGAAAATCCTTATATTAAAATAAAAGAAGAAGACCAGCCTTTTGAACTTATCTCAGATGAAGAGGCCAAAGTAAAAAACAAAATAGAAAAAGAGAGGAAAATGCGCACATGTGGGAACTGTGGAATTTCTCTATCAGAAGGAATAACAAAATGTCCAGAGTGCGGGAAAATGGTTTGCAAGAACTGTGGAAATATTTTAGGAACGGGCGTAACTAAATGTCCTAAATGTGGGGAGCCAACTGTGTTGGGTGCTCTTCAAACCGTAGGCTGTTTCATGACTCTTATTGGGCTATTTATACTCATAATCGTATTTCTAATTGTATTCCGAACTTAAATAGAATAAAAGGAAACAAACGGGGGCAGATCTCAACATTTGAAATTAAGGAGGATTTATTAAAATGATCTGGATAATTGCAATTTTAATAGGTTTAATTCCCGCTTTAATTGCTTATAAAAAGGGTTATCCAAAAAAAAACGAAGTTATAAACTTTTTCTTGTGGTGGATTTTTGGAGCATCATTTTTTATAATTGCATTTCCTTGGGCAATATTGTTAAAATCGAAAAAAGGAGAGCCGGAAACAAGAAGAATACTAGAAGGAATGAAGAAATGCCCTGAATGCGCTGAATTAGTTAAAAAAGATGCAAGAGTATGTAGATTTTGTGGATATGAGTTCTATTCAAAACCGGTTACACAGGAACAAGAGATAGAAGAATTTACTCATAAACAAGTATTAAGGCCTAATCCCAAAAGAAAAATATAAATACCGATGAAGATGAGAAAATATAACTAACCTAATCGAAGATATAAAAAGGGGTTAAAAATTGTTTTAAAGGTATTTTTATTAAAAATAGGGCCCCATTTAAAAACAGGCTACCGGATTTCTGGAAAGAAAAGCTGAATAAAGCAAGAGCTAAAGGAACAACTTCAAAAATGCTTGAGGTTGTCCTGGAAGAAAAGAGAAGAGAAATAATAAAAGAGTGGATTGAGTCCGGAAGGATTGAGGGCATAAATACCAAGTAAAGAATATTGAATAAGAGGAGAATGTATAGATGGTAGATGGTTTGGTAAATATTGGTTTTGGTAATTTTGTGAATTCTAATCGGGTTGTTGCTATTTTGTCTCCGAATTCCGCTCCCTTGAAAAGAATAAAGGAAGAAGCAAAAAATAGTAAAAAATTAATCGATGCTACTCATGGCAGAAAAACGAGAGCAATTATTATAATTGATAGTAATCATGTGATTTTATCTTCCATTCAATCCGATACTATCACAAATAGATTTTCCGGACAGATTGAATGATATTTCGAATTCGGAGAAAAAATACAATTCTATTAACATTATTCGAGGATATATATTTTAAATATATCTCCGTTGATAAAAAAAGCATTAAATCGGTCAAAGAAGGTCATTTTCGGAAAGTATATCAAGCCGGGAGGCGGTTAGAAAAAGAAGGATTTAATTGGTCGGGAAGGTGAAGAATTGCAAACTAAACAAATATATTCAAATGTAATTCCCGTATCTATTCCTACCTTTTCTATTCGATCTTAATAATATAACGCTATTCTAATAAAAATTTAAAAAAGGGGGGGGTTCAGGATGAGAAGATTTATAATTTTTCTTCTTCTTATATTTCTCATAATTTCGTTTACCGTTACCGCTAATGCTCAAAAAATTATATTAGATATTGTTAGTAAAAATGAAGCCGATCTGAAATTTATTGATAAAAACGATAATATAATTCCGATTGAATTAAATTCGTTTACCATCTATGCATTAACAGACAAATACAACGATATAGTTGCTATAACAACGAATAATACAATAACCTTAGAAAAATTAAATTTAGGTTATAGTCTATCTGTATTATATAGTAATGAAAAAAACGCTAGAACAGTTGTAGAAATATCTAAAAAACAAGAATCTAAAAATATATCTAGCGATAAAGGTAAATGGCGTGTTTCTAAAGAGACTAATCCATTAGATGGTTCAATAACCTTACTTTTTCAATTAACAAGCGACGAAGGGGAATCAGTATACGGAAATCCAATAATTCTAGTAATTAGATATAAAAGTAAAAAAGATGAGTTTTATATTGGATGGGGTGATTATTTAGGCAGTGAAGCGGATGTTACATATAGGATAGGAGAAGAAGATGCAAAAAGAACTCCCTGGGGTCTTTCAACCGATAAAAAAAGCACTTTCTTTCATGGTGATGTAATAAAATTAATTAGAAAATTATTTGAAGTTAATAGATTTGTAGCTCAAGTAACCCCCTATAATGAAAATCCAATAACTGCAATTTTTGATGTGCGGGGGCTTAAGAATGCAGTTGAACAATTTAATGATATTCTACATTGGATAAAATAACTAAATCTACAGGAAAGAGGCATTAAAAGAAAATGAAAAAGAAATATTTTTTTGTAATTTTATTCTTGGTGTTAGCTATGTTTTTATCAGGTTGTTCAGAAGTAACTCCACCAGCAGAGACTTTAAGTGCTGATATTATAATAACTGACTGGGAGCAAAATTATTATTCGTCTTGGCAAGAATGGAGCGATTTAGTCAAAGTTTGGTATAAGATAACTAATACTGGGAATGTTGACATCGATTATTATAAGATATGGTTTACTGCTTATTGTGAAGACGGAAGTAGTTATGAAGATTGGACTAACGGGTTAGCTGTTGATGTAGGACATTATGAATTTGATACTACCTGGATAAATGTAGGGAAAAATAAGAAAGTTACATCCATTAAAGTTACTGATTGGGAATTAACGCATTATACTTGGTAAGTAGATAATAAAAATAAACGTCCTAATAGAAAAAGTGAAAATTCTTCTTAATAGTCAGAAATAGAATTATTTAAAAAAACCAGCAATATTTTAATGATTTAAGCTGTTTATATATAAAATAATCAATAATGGGGGCCATCAATATGAAAATAAAATGTCCATTATGTGGTTTCGAAAATAAAGAAGGCGCCAGATTTTGTAGTAATTGTAATGAGCCATTAGTTAAACCCAAAGTTTCTAATGCCATAGAAAATCCTTATATTAAAATTAAAAAAGAAAAACCAGAAACTAAGTTAGATTATATTGTTAATAAGTTAGATAATGCTGCTACTAAATATTTTGAATCTCGCGAATCTAGTGAACCTTGTGAAAGAGGCAATAAAAAGGGAACAAAACAATTGCTGGGACTAATTGGCTCCGCAGTTCTTTTCGTAGGTGTATTCGCGCCTATCGTTAGTATACCAATTATGGGAAACATGAATTATTTCCAAAATGGGAAGGGTGATGGAACCATTGTTCTTGTTTTGGCTGTAGTTTCTCTCATTCTTGTCCTGTTAAAGAAATTCAAAGGACTTTGGTTCACTGGGCTGGGCAGTATGGCTATCATGGTTTTTACCTTTATTAATTTACAGATGACCCTTGCTAATACAAAGATCCAAATGGAAACGGAACTTGCGGGCAATCCATTTAGGGGATTAGTTGATATGGCGATGCAATCAGTTCAAATTCAATGGGGATGGGCTTTGCTTATTGTCGGGGCTGTTTTAGTGATTGCTAGTGCCGCAATTAAAGAATAATCACAATAAAATTGCTAATATTGAGCTGCTTCTTTAGGAAAAGATTTAATGATAGAAAATAAAGAAAAACTACGGCAATAATGAAGATTCCCTGTGTCAGGGTTTTCATTATTTTTTAGATCTAAAATTACTCTTATTTAGCCAGGCTATTCTAATAAAAATTTAAGGAGGTATTAAAGAAAATGAAAAAGAATGTTTCTATATTATTAATCGTATTATTTGCCTTGGTTATTTCTACTTTCTTAATCGATTTTCATTATGCAGATGCAGATACACTGGAAGAATTGGTAAAAGAGATAGCTAAATGCGCAGCAATAGAAGGGGACCTTGAACGATTGGAAGCCTATGATAATCTTGCTCAGTCATTAGGAGTCGCTTATTCTAAAGTAACGCATCCAGATATAAAAGGAACTGGAAAATGGACATTTAGTAAAGAAATAAATCCAGTAGATGACACTATAACAATTACATTTATATTAGATAGTGATAGTGGAAAATCAATCTACGGCGAAACAATTTACTTGGTTCTCAGATATAGAAGCAAAAAAACAGAAGCCTATATAAGTTGGAACAGTTATCTTGGAAATGAAGCATATGTCCTAACGAGGATCGGTACTGAAAAAGCAATCACTCAACTTTGGAGCATGGCAACTAATAATCAATCTACATTTTATCCAAAAGATGATATTGAATTTATTCGAAAGCTTATGAATGTTGATAGATTCGTAGCTCAAGTCACTCCTTATAGTGAGAGCCCAATAACTGCAGTATTTGATGTGAGAGGGTTAAGAGACGCAGTTGAACAATTCGATGAACTTAATTGGATAAAAGATTAAAGCAGGAAAAGTTGAAAGTAATTTTTAATTAAATATTTTCTAAAAAATTAAATAATTGAAAGCCGGAAGTTAATTATCGGGAAGTATATCAAGCCATGAAGAAATTAGAAAAAGAAGGTTTTAGCTGGTCAGAAAAATTATGAGTTACTTTTAAAAATAAGATAAAAATTATTGTTATTTTCTCCTGATTTTTTCTTTTTTTAATGTTATAATTATAAGTACAAAAGGGAGTGCGATTTGCCAAAATTACGCTCCCTTTTTATGGCTATGCCGAAAGACTTAACCTGCGTTTCCCTTCCGGTTTTCTTATTTTATTAGATTTAAATGTTTTTCTAGAAGTTAAAAAAAACACTGCAAGAATCAGTAAATCATACTCAAGTAAAACTATTCAGGCCTGGAGGTGATTTATAGCTTAAGGCCTTAATTCATACCATGCCAAAGAAAGGGTATGAATTATATCTAAAAATATAATCAATGAGTATATAGAAAACAAGTATAGCCTCATACCTCTTGACAGCGAAAAGAAACCTTACATCTATTGGAAACCCTTCCAGTATAAAAAAGCAAACATAGAAGATATTTTTGGTTGGTATAATAGATTTTACGAGGTAAATATTGGAATAGTTACCGGTAAAATAAGCAAATTAGCGGTCATCGATGTTGATGATCTTAATCTTTTGCCGGAGTTAAAAGAATATTTACCAGAACTAAAAGAAACAACCAGAGTTAGAACAAGAAGGGGTTATCATTACTATTTCTCTCTCAATGGCGAATATGTTAAAAGCACCAATAGCTTATTCGGCAGGAGACTCGAATTAAGAAGTAATGGAACCTATGTGGTAGCTCCCCCCTCGATCATAAAAGCCCATCGATACGTTTACGAAATTCCTCTTAGTGAAATATTGCCAATCCCAAAGATATTAATCAAAGAAAATAATCCGGCTTCTCCGGCAAAAGATAAAAACCATAATACTTTTGAAATACCAAAATATCACGGTCAAAAGGTGGACTGCATACGCCAGATATTAAGCAGGGATTTAGAGGTAGGAGAGAGAAATAACAGCTTATTTATTCTCTATAATTTACTACTCCGGAATAAGAACACAAAAGAATATTCAAAAAAATTAGTTATTAATAAAAATAAATCATTATTAAAGCCTTTAACTGAATTGGATTTAAAAAAAGTCTACCGGAAAGCTTATAAGTATGGGTGCAGTGCTATCAGAGATAAGCTCGCTTATATAAAATGTGAGGTTTGCGAATATAGGTTCAAAGATGGTGAATTAAAAGATAGTAATATTTTGATTAAAAATATTAGAATTTTGCCGAAGTTAAGCAGCACTCAACGGGGGATAGCTTGTCTTTTAGGAACTGTTTATAATGGTGAAAGTCCTTCAGTTTACAGAATAGCAAAAGAAGCAAATATGGATTGGCGAATCGTAAATAATACAATGAAGAGTTTAAAGAAGAGAGGTTTTTTCGATTAAATTACAAAAAGCACTGTAAAATTACAGAGGTATTTTCTATATATTATAAGGGTTTTAGCGTGAAAAAAGCGACTAATATACTATATTAGGAGCTGTTTAATTTAATTATAATTTATTTTATTTCTTTCTCTCTCTATTTCTCTCTCCAGGGTTAAGATCCCTGAGGTATCAAAAAGAGGATTTTCGAAAACAATAAGGCATATATAAATTGAGGACCCACTCTCTCTCTCTCTCTCTCTCTCTCCCATTAGTTGCCATAACGACATTCTCTAATATTTTATATTTCATATTTAATTTAGATTTATTTTAATCTATCGTGGTTTAGTCTTCTCCCCGTAAAAGAGAGATAAAAAAATAAATGAAAGGATAATAGCGGGAATTTTTTATCTCCCTTTTCAGTGGCTAATATTTTCGGATTCTTTGCGGTTAGCGATAAGTAAAAACATATATAAATAAAAAGTTAAAAGAAAGAAACGTTTTTATTTATATATTTTTCACCTATCGCTCGGGAGAAGAGAAGAAGAGAGAGAAAAAATTAAAGTAACAATTTAATCCACTCCGGCTATCTCTGATTTTACAACTATACCACGCGCGGGGCGGGTAGCTTTTCCTTCCCCCTTATTCCCCCCTAAAACCCCCC
>CAZWFH010000045.1:0-9770 GCA_964632105.1 uncultured Atribacterota bacterium | reverse complement strand
TAGGAATAGATAATCCATTTATAGCCGGGCGTTATCATTCTTTAGTTTTAGATCCCCTTTCCTTGCCTCCCTGTCTTGAAGTTACTGCTCATACAGAAGATGGTACGATTATGGGAGTCCGCCATAAGGAATACCCTGTAGAAGGTGTACAATTTCATCCCGAATCCATTTTAACTTCACCAGGGAAGAATATTTTAAAAAACTTTATAGCTATCGCTGAAGAATTTAAAAGATAATATTTTTAAAAGAAGGGAGATAAGAAAATGTTTAAAGAGATATTAAATAAGATAGTGACAGGAGAAAACTTAAATGAAAAAGAAGCTTATGAAACAATGAATGAAATTATGCAGGGGGTAACTACCCCAGCCCAAATTGCTAGTTTCTTAACAGCTTTGCGAGTGAAAGGAGAAACAGTAGAGGAGATTACCGGATGTGCCCGAGCAATGAGGGAAAATGCCGTCTCTTTAAAAGAAATTTATCCTTTGGCAGTAGATACTTGTGGTACTGGTGGGGATACTAAAGGGACATTTAATATTTCTACAGTTGCTGCTTTTGTAGTAGCTGGAACAGGGATAATGGTGGCAAAACATGGCAATAGGGGAGTATCTAGTAAAAGTGGAAGCGCTGATGTTCTGGAGGCACTGGGAATAAATATTAATTTAACTCCTTCTCAAGTTGAAGAGTGTTTGCAAAAACTTGGAATTGCTTTTTTCTTTGCGCCTGTCTTTCATCCGGCAATGAAGCATGCAATAGGACCTCGAAGGGAAATGGGTTTTCGCACCATATTTAATCTGCTTGGTCCCCTTACAAATCCAGCGGGGGTGAAACGGCAGATATTAGGAGTTTATGATCCCGATATTACTGAATTGATTGCTGGCGTATTAAAGAGACTTGGCGCTCAAAATGCGATGGTAGTATGTGGAGAAGGTGGAATAGATGAAATATCTATTACTGGTTTTACAAAGATTACTCAAATTAAAAATAGAGAAATAACGACTTATTATATTAGGCCAGAGGACTTAGGCCTATGCCAATATGAATTAAAAGATATTAAAGGAGGAGATGCCAAAGTTAATGCCGAAATTACTTTAAATATTCTAAGAGGGAAAGATGGTCCTCAACGGCTAATAGTTATTGTTAACGCTGCAGCAGCATTAGTAGTAGGGGGTATGGCTAAGGATATGAGAGATGGAATAGAGATAGCGGCAGAGACTATTGATTCAGGAACGGCCTTAATAAAATTAGAGGGTTTAAGAGAATATACTAAGAGGTTGATTTGATGAATATGTTAAAAGAGATTATAAAACAAAAACAAGAGGAAATAAAAAAAGATAAAAAGAATTTTCCTTTTAAATTTTTACTTCAATTGATAGATGAAGGGTTACCCCCTACTCGAGGTTTTTTTCGAAAACTAAATTCTTCTTCCACTATATCAGTGATTGCAGAGCTTAAATTTGCTTCTCCCTCGAAAGGAATAATCAGCGATAAGAAAAAAAATTTAGAAAAAATTATTCAAATTTACACAGCTAATGGGGCATCAGCCATTTCAGTTTTAACTGAGAAAAATTTTTTTAAGGGAGACCCGGATTACATTCGACAAGCAAAAAGAGTAACTGATTTACCAATTTTACGAAAAGATTTTATTTTAGATGAATATCAAATTTTTCAGTCTCGTTGTTTGGGGGCTGATGCCATATTGCTTATTGCTCGCCTTTTAGATGAGCCGACCTTAATGCGTTTTCAAAAGATAGCTTCCTCTTTAGGGGTGGATTGTTTAGTGGAAGTCCACAATAAAGAAGAGCTAATAAAAGCTACAACAGCTGGGTCAAAGATGATAGGAATTAATAATCGCAATTTAATGGATTTTTCTATTGATTTATCTGTTACAACCAAGCTGAGTTCTCTGGTACCTCAGGATTGTTTATTGGTTAGCGAAAGCGGAATCAAATATCAGGAAGATATAAGAAGGTTAGGTCTATGTGGAATAGATGCGATATTGGTTGGAGAGACTTTGATGACTGCTCATAGCCCTGGCGATAAATTGCAAAAGCTGACAGGGGTAGAAAAAAAGAGAAGGGAAAAGCAAGTATATGTTGGTTAAAATTTGCGGAATAAAAGATATTAAGAATGCCTTGGTGGCAGTGGAAAATGGGGCAGATGCTTTAGGTTTTGTTTTTGCTCCGAGTTCCCGACAGCTTACCCCGGAGAAGGCAAAAAAAATTATGGATACTATTCCTGCAGGTGTGTTACGAGTGGGGGTTTTTGTTGATGCTCCAATTTCTTTAGTAAAGGAAATCGCAGAATATTGCCCCTTAACGATTCTTCAATTACATGGTAACGAAAGTGTAGATTACTGTCGACAGTTTAAAAAGCCGGTAATAAAAGCAATCAGGGTAGGAGAGAAGGGAAATTTTTATCCTGCCCCGGAACTATATAAGGAAACGGTGAAGGCCTTTTTAGCAGATACATATCAACCACACAAAAGTGGAGGGACCGGGTTATCCTTTCCCTGGAGAGAGGTGGATAATATTAGAAAATATGGTCCGGTAATTTTAGCTGGGGGTCTTAACTCATATAATGTTTATCAAGCCCTTAACATTGCCAGACCTGATGGAGTAGATGTAAGCAGTGGAGTAGAAACAGATGGTCGTAAAGATAGTAAAAAAATAAAAAGGTTTATTAAGGAAGTGAAGAGGTGGGAAAATGAAAAAAATATTACCCGATCAAAGAGGATATTTCGCTGAATTTGGCGGAAAATATGTGCCAGAGACTTTAATGTCAGCTCTATCTGAGCTTGAAACTGCTTATCAGGAGGCAAAGGAAGACGAAGATTTCCAGAGGGACCTACAATATTATTTTGAGAATTATATTGGAAGACCCTCTCTTCTCTATTATGCAAAAAGATTAACCGAAGAATTAGGAGGGGCTAAAATTTATTTAAAAAGAGAAGATTTGAATCATACTGGTGCTCATAAAATTAATAATACTATCGGGCAAGTGCTTTTAGCCCGGAAGATGGAGAAAAAGCGAATTATTGCTGAAACTGGAGCTGGCCAGCATGGTGTTGCTGTGGCTACAGTAGCAGCTTTATTTGGTTTCTCCTGTGCGGTGTATATGGGGGAAGTAGATATAAAACGACAGGCACTTAATGTTTTTCGAATGAAGCTTTTAGGGGCAGAAGTAATTCCAGTTAGATCAGGGAGTAAAACCTTAAAAGATGCGGTTAATGAGACAATTAGAGATTGGGTGACAAATGTGAGAACTACCTATTATATTATCGGTTCAGTGGTTGGTCCTCATCCTTATCCGATGATGGTAAGGGACTTTCAATCAATAATTGGAAAAGAGACCAAGGAACAGATTATACCAATCGAAGGACGTTTACCTGATTATTTGGTGGCATGTGTAGGCGGAGGCAGTAATGCTATGGGGCTATTTTATGAATTTAAAGATGACCAGGAAGTAAAAATGTTTGGAGTTGAGGCTGCGGGACAGGGCTTAACCACTCAAGAACACGCGGCTACTCTTGGTGTGGGAGATATAGGGATACTTCACGGGTCAAAGAGTTATCTTTTACAGGATGAAAATGGACAGATAAAAGAGGCTTATTCTATATCAGCTGGCCTTGATTATCCCGGTGTTGGTCCTGAACATGCTTATCTAAAGAAAACTGGTCGGGCTACCTATGTATCGGTGACTGATAATGAAGCTTTAAAAGCATTTCAATTGCTTTCTCGAACAGAGGGAATTATTCCCGCCTTAGAAAGTGCTCATGCCCTGGCTTATTTGCCAAAGTTAATCCCCAAAACCAAAAAAGAAGAGGTTGTGGTAGTCTGTCTTTCTGGTCGGGGAGATAAAGATACAGAAGTAGTTATTGATAAATTGGGGGTAGAATAATGAGAATTGAGAAAGTTTTACGTAGTTTAAGAGAAGAGGAAAAAAAGTCTCTAATTATATATAACAGCTGGGGATCCTGATTTAAAAGTAACTGAAGAATTAGTTTATAGCATAGCTGAGGCGGGGGCTGATGTAGTAGAGTTGGGTATACCCTTTTCAGATCCTTTGGCAGATGGGCCTACTATCCAACAGGCTTCTCAGCGAGCCTTGAACGGAAAAGTGACTATTCCCAAAATATTAAGCACAATAGAAAAAATACGGAAAAAATCTTATGTTCCGATTGCTCTAATGACTTACTATAATCCTATTTTTTATTACGGTTTAGATCGTTTTGTGACAGGTAGCAAGGCGGTTGGCGTGGATGGTCTTATTGTTCCTGATCTGCCTTTAGAGGAGAGCAAGGAATTGCGGGACATTACCGAGAGGTTTGGGATAGAATTAATTCCGTTTATAACTCCTACTAGTACCCCAGAAAGAATTGATGCAATAGCTAAAGTGGCTCAAGGTTTTATTTATTGTGTTTCTGTTACGGGAGTAACCGGGATAAGAGAAAACCTTTCTTTGGATGTAGCGGAGATGATAAGAAAAATTCGTCCTTATACGGATATTCCATTGGCAATAGGCTTTGGTATCAGCAATGCTAAGCAGGCTAAAGAGATGATAAAATATACTGATGCAATAATTGTGGGGAGTGCAGTGGTTAAAATAATAAAAAATTATCAAAATGATTTATCCCTGCTGTTAGGGCAAGTAAGAAGTTTTATCAAATCTTTGAAAGAGGCAATAACGGAAGAAATATAGTATAAATATAAATGTAGTTATAATAAGATTAAATAATTTTCGTTAACCAATTCTGACAACAAATATGATTTTATTTTTTATTAATGAGGAGTAAAAGAGGTATACTAAATATAAATGCCATATTTGTTAGTAGAAAACAGAGATTATAATTTTTTATAAGTTATTATTTAAAAATTGTTTGACTACTGAGGACTTTTAATATATTATTATAAAAATAAATTAAATAAGTTGCCCTTTTAAGTTAGTTCAGAGAGACTAATAAGGGGATAAAAGGAGAAAATTATATCCTCTTATTAGTCATTAATAAGAGGATTTTTTATTATATAAATAAAATACATCTTCCTTTAACACCAGTCCGGTGAGGCTGGTAAGGAAAAATCATTATCTCCTTATCAGCCAGAATGGGTTGGAAGGGGGTTTATTATTTAAATATGCAAATACATGTGCAACAGAAAGGAGGTTTAAAGGAATGAGTATACAGGAAAAAACTGTGGTGATGGGGGAAAGTGAAATTAAGAGGACTCTGGTAAGAATTGCCCACGAGATAGTAGAGAAAAATAAAGGGGTAGCTGATTTAGCCCTTATTGGGGTAAGGACCAGAGGAGTTTTTTTAGCCAAAAGATTAGCCCAGGAGATTTTTAAGATAGAAAAAAAAGAAATCCCGGTAGGAACCTTAGATATAACTCTCTATCGGGACGATTTGTCTTTGGTTGCCCGCCAACCATTAGTGCTTAAAACGGAAATACCTTTTGATGTTTCTCAGAATAAAATAGTGTTAGTTGACGATGTTCTTTATACCGGAAGGACAATAAGGGCGGCAATGGATGCGATAGTAGATTTAGGAAGACCTCAAGTGATTCAGTTAGCTGTATTGATTGATAGAGGACATCGGGAACTTCCTATTCGAGCAGATTTTATCGGTAAAAATATTCCTACTTCCAAGAAAGAAATAGTTAAGGTTAGATTAAACGAGGTAGACGGGGAAGACAAAGTGGGAATAGTGATGAACGAAAGAAGGTGAGTGCGATTTTAAATATAAAAGTAAAAATTTTATCCAGAAAAGAAGTTGCTCCCAATATTTATCTGATGAAATTAAAAGCTCCAGAAATTGTCCAAGATGCTCTCCCCGGACAATTTATTCATATTAAATGTAGTACAGATAATTACCCCCTGCTGCGTCGACCTTTAAGTATTCACCGAATAGATAAAGAAAAAGGGGGAATCTATATCTTGTTTCAGGTGGTGGGAGAGGGCACAAAATTATTAGCTCAAAAGGAAGTCGGAGATAATTTAGATATTTTGGGTCCTATCGGAAATGGTTTTAATATCTATCCGGAAAGTAAGAAGATTATAATAATAGGTGGAGGAATAGGAGTTGCTCCTTTACTGGTTTTATGTGAAGAATCTACAAGGCAAGGCAAAGAAGTAAGAGTCTTGATAGGTGCCTTAAAGAAAGAGTTGGTCATAGGAGAAGAAAATTTCAGGAAATTGGGTGTAAAAGTAGATGTTGCCACCGATGATGGAAGTTATAAGCATAAAGGTCTGGTTACTGATTTATTAGAAGCGACCATAATCAAAGAAGGATGGTTAGCAGACCAGATATTCGCCTGCGGACCAAAACCTATGTTGAGGAGAATTGCGGAGATTACTTTAAATAGAAATATTGATTACCAGGTATCTTTAGAAGAACGAATGGGTTGTGGGATAGGTGCCTGTTTAGGGTGTGTCTGTAAGGTAAAAACTAAAGATAAAAAAGAAGACAAAGTTAAATACGAATACAAGAGAGTCTGTGTAGATGGACCCATCTTCGAAGGAAGCGAGGTGGTCTGGGATGATTGATAAAACTTGCCTGAAAGTGGAAATAGCTGGGATAAAATTAAAAAATCCGGTGATAACCGCCTCAGGGACTTTTGGCTATGGTGAAGAGTTTTCTCCTTTTATTGATTTGGATAGATTGGGAGCAATGGTTTTAAAGGGAATCACCTTAAAACCAAAGATGGGGAATCCACCTCCTCGAATTATAGAGACCCCTTCGGGCATGCTTAATGCTATTGGCTTACAGAATGTAGGAGTGGAAGTTTTAATTAAAGAAAAATTACCTTATTTAAAAAAATTTAATACCCCGGTGATAATAAATATTTACGGAGATACTATAGAAGAATACCTGGAATTAGCTAGAAGATTAGAAGAAATTTCAGCAGAGATGGGAGTTGCCGGTCTGGAGGTCAACATTTCTTGTCCTAATGTCAAAAAGGGGGGTATGGCCTGGGGGACAGACGCTAAAGCAACTTATAAAATTGTGAGTAGTATTCGGAAAGCTACCACGCTCCCTCTTATCGTAAAATTGACTCCCAATGTTACAGATATCAAAATAATAGCCCAAGCTGCTGAAGAAGCGGGAGCGGATGCCTTATCCCTGATAAATACTTTAGTGGGGATGGTAGTAGATATTGATTCTCGCAAGCCTAAATTAGCTAATA
Organism: uncultured Atribacterota bacterium; assembly: GCA_964632105.1. GTDB lineage: Bacteria > Atribacterota > Phoenicimicrobiia > Phoenicimicrobiales > Phoenicimicrobiaceae > Sediminicultor. The sequence continues at coordinate 2,592 of CAZWFH010000045.1, read as the reverse complement.
TCAGCGGTGGTCTGTCCGGTCCCGCGGTAAAACCGGTAGCCCTCTGGTTGGTCTGGCAGGTATTTCAGACGGTAAAAATCCCGATTATCGGAATAGGGGGGATAATAAAAATTGAGGATGCCCTGGAATTTATCATTGCTGGGGCTCGGGCAATAGAGATAGGGACAGCGAATTTTGTAAATCCCAAGGTAACTATTGAAATTATTGAAGGAATAGAAAAATATCTCATAGAAAAAAATATTAAAGATATAAATAAATTAATAGGGAGTATGAAAATTTAATAAAACAGGGGGGAGAAAATGCAGTTAACCGTAAAAGAAAGATTGGTTTTAGCTCTTGATGTAGATGATTTTAAAAAAGCAGAGGAATTGGTGGGCAAATTAAGTGATTATGTAGGGGTCTTTAAAATCGGAAGCCAACTATTTACTGCTGAAGGGGCTAAGGTGGTTAATATGATAAACGAGAGGGGAAGTAAGGTCTTTTTAGATTTAAAATTTCACGATATACCCAATACCGTTGCTCGGGCAGCAGAAGTAGCTGCTAAATTGGGGGTATATATTTTTGATGTGCATACCTCCGGGGGATATGAAATGATGAAAGCAGCAGCAGAGGCCGCTACAAAAACCAGTCAGGACCTAGGTATTAGAAAACCTTTAATTTTAGGAGTAACTTTACTTACCAGTATCAATCAGGAAATTTTAGAAAAAGAGATAGGTATAAAAAAAAGATTAGAAGAACAGGTGGTTCATTTGGCTAAATTAGCAAAGACTGCCGGCCTTGATGGAGTGGTGGCTTCCTCCTGGGAGATTAAGGAAATAAGGAAAGCTTGTGGAGAAGATTTTGTAATTTTAACTCCCGGGATACGTCCTACTGGAAAATCTTCCGATGACCAGAAAAGAGTAATGACTCCTCAGGAAGCTATAAAATTGGGGTCCGATTTTTTAGTAATAGGAAGACCAATAAGAAATGCCGCTAATCCGGTAGAGGCAGCAAAAGAAATATCAAGAGAAATGGAGGGAGATTAAAAGATGATTATTAAAACAGAAGAGGTAATGAAAAAATTTGAAGAAGCGGGAGCCATACAGAAAGGGCATTTTAAATTAACTTCAGGAGTGCATAGCGATACTTATATTCAATGTGCCCAGATTATGCAACATCCAGAATTTATGCATAATCTTTGCAGCGAGTTAGGGAAGAAATTTAGAGGAGACGATATTGATGTAATCGTGGGACCGGCCATCGGAGGTATTATTATGGCTCATGTGATGGCACGAGTATTAGGGCCCTGGGTGAGGGCAATCTTTACTGAAAGAGAAAATGGGAAGATGACCTTGCGACGTAGTTTTGAGATAAAAGAGGGAGAAAAAGTTTTGGTAGTAGAGGATGTTACTACTACGGGAAGTTCGGTACGGGAAGTTATAGATATCGTAAACTTAAGAAAGGGAAAAGTTGTAGGAGTAGGAGTATTAATTGACCGAAGCGGAGGAGAAGTAGATTTTGGAATAAAAACCGAAAAACTCCTGACCGTAGATATAAAGACATATCTTCCTGAAGAATGTCCTTTATGTAAAAAAGGGATTCCCGTAGTAAAACCAGGGAGCCGGGAGCTTTAAAAAGGTTATTAATTTAAAGAGATTAGAATTTTAAAAAACTTTAAATAACAAAACTTTAAAAAAATTTGACAAGAATAAAATTTTAGGGTATTATATTTTTTAAATATAAAAAAAGAATAATTTAACGAGGAAAGTAAGTCATTTTTTAAATTATAAAGAGAAAGATGCATTTGGTGAAAGTATCTTAAAAAAGATGACTGAAAAGAGAGCCTCAATAATAATAGGTTGGTTACCTTTAAAAACTTCTAATGAGTGGGGTAAATAATTTATCCAATCCCAGGTGGTACCGCGAGATTTCATCTCGTCCTTTTTTGATAATGAAAATTGTCAAGGGACGGGATTTTTTGTTTTAAGAGGGGATAATTATTATTTACTCAACCCGGGTGGCACCACGGGAAATTTTATTAATCTCGTCCCTTATGATAATTGACGAAAAGACTATCAGGGACGGGATTTTTTTATTTTCTAAACAAGTGGGGTGAATAGAATATGAAAAAAATAAAAGTAAGCATAATTGGGGCAACCGGTTATACAGGGAAGGAGTTAGTAAAAATATTGATGAATCATCCAAAAGTGGAATTGGTTTATCTAACTTCTTCTACTTATACCGGGAAAAATATAGATGAGGTATTTCCTGAATTCCTGAATAAATTAGATAAAAAACTTACAAATCTTAACTTAAAGGTAGTTTCTCAGGATTCAGATTTAGTTTTTACTGCTCTACCCCATACAGTCTCTATGGATGTAGTTCCTGAGTTGTTAAAGAAAGGGGTTAAAGTAATTGATTTAAGTGCGGATTACCGTATAAAGGATCCTGCGGTGTATAAGGAATGGTATGAGAAAGAACATAATAAGATTAGCGAAAACCTCTTAAGTAAAACGGTTTACGGACTTCCAGAGATTTATTTAGATAAAATAAAAGATGCCCCATTAGTAGCCAATCCAGGGTGTTATCCCACCAGTATAATTTTAGGGATTG
>CAZWFH010000044.1:0-9971 GCA_964632105.1 uncultured Atribacterota bacterium | reverse complement strand
GCACGGTAAAGATATAAGCCTGTATTTGACCAATTAATAATCCTAAAACCTGCATAACAATGGGTACAAACAAAGGGGTGATTATCAATAAAACCGCCACTATCAATGTACCGCTCATTACATTCCCGAATAATCGGACTGCCAGGGCCAGAGTACGGGAAAAATCTCCGATAATATTAAAAGGCATCATAAATATAGAAGGCTCCAGATAATGTTTAAAATAATCCCGCATCCCCTTTCTGGCAATTCCAAAAATGGGTATGGCAAAAAAAACGCAAATAGCCAGCGCGCTTGTGGTTGATAATGAACCTGTCGGCGGATGATAACCGGGTATAATGGCCAGCAGATTGGATACTGAAATAAATAAAAATAGGGTTCCCAAAAAAGGAATAAAGGGGTCCGGATCCTGCTGGGTAATTTCTTTCACCTGCTGCCGCATATAGCCCACAATCACCTCTAAAAAATTTTGCCAACGAGTGATTTTAGGACCAATGGCTAAATTTTTTGTGGCCATCCAGCTGATAAAAATTAATATTACCATAACCACCCAGGTAAAAAATATGGTGGCATTAAGCTGGATTCCATTCCACTGAAATATAATAATTGCATCCGGACTTATTTCCATTTTTTAATTCCCCACCCCCTATTCAAATATCATTTCTTTAACCTTTTTTTATTTCCCTATCCTTCTGCTTAAAAAAATTCGAGCAGCAATAAAGCCGACCAGTAGAATAAAAATATTGAACCAATCTCCCTGACGGGCAACATATATTAATACCAAAAAAACGGCACCGGTTCTTAAAATAAAACTCCCCAGGGTTAATACAATCGGTGAGCGAGATTGATTCATGTTTTTAATGGTCAGCCATAAACCGCCAAAATAAAATAGCCCTAATCCCAGGCCAATCAACAAATACAATAAGCTATAAATGTTAATACTCATTCTTTATTTTCCTCTTCAATTTCTTTTCTTTCTTTCTCTACCCAGTACCAGGCATTGAGACAGCCAAGAATAATCCCCGCAAAGAGAAAAGTCAAAGTCCAGGAAATATTGCCCGGCCATCTCCTATCAGCCCAAATACCAACAGCAATTCCTATCAAGGTAGGGACCATTACCGACCAACCAATAACCCCGAACAAACCCATACCGAACCATATAGCCTGGTACTTCTTGTCTCGAGCCCTTAATTTTCGTTTCTCTTTTTTCTCAATTTTCCTAATAAAGCTACGCTTTATATCTTTTGGATTCTCCTTATTATTCATGTGCCTCCAGGTTCAAAAAACTTCTTACAAAATCTGCTTCCAATTTACTCAAAGCGGTTTGGGCATCTTTCTCTCTCTCGTCTGTTTTTATAAATATCTCTTCCACCCTATCTTTTAGTTCCCCCAAATCTTCTCCTTCTATAGCATTTCTGGTCGAAATAATTACTTTTTCTCCGTATTTAACCAGGATTCCTTCATCGATGGCCAATAAAATATCTTTCTCCTCCGGGGTATTTAACATCAAAATCCCCGGTGTTAAGGAAGTAGTAAAATCAACATGTTTGGGCAGCAGACAAAACCATCCGTTTTCTGCTTCTGCCGTTACTTTTTTGACTTCCCTTTTTAAGAATGTCTTATCCGGTAACAATATCTTCAAATCAATCATTTTTAACTTCTTCTTTAGCTTCTTCTATTGAACCAATCATATAAAGTGATTGCTCGGGATAACTGGCAAATTCATCATTTAAGATTCTCTCGCATCCTTCCAATGATTCGGATAAACTAACCCGGCGGCCCTTATTACCGGTAAACTGTTCTGTGGTGACAAACGGCTGGGTTAAAAACTTTTCCAGGCGCCTGGCACGATTGACCGTTCTCTGGTCTTCCTTTGATAATTCCTCCAAACCCAGCATGGCTATAATATCCTTTAATTCCTCATATTCTGATAAGGTCTGTTTAGTCTCCCGGGCTATCTGGTAATGCCTTTGACCGACAACCGTCGGTGTAAGCATGTTAGAGGCAGACTTTAGGGGGTCAACAGCCGGGTACAAACCCTGGCTGGAGCGCTGTCGGGAAAGCACCACTGAAGCAGAAAGATGACTAAAAGTATGAACTGCTGCCGGGTCAGTAAAATCATCAGCCGGTACATACACAGCCTGGATTGAGGTGATTGACCCGGTGGGGGAATTACAAATTCTCTCCTCAAGATCAGCAATCTCACTTGCCATGGTAGGTTGATATCCTACCCTTGAAGGTAATTCGCCCAATAAACCGGAAACCTCGGCCCCGGCCTGGACAAAGCGGAATATATTATCAACTAACAAAAGAACGTCCTGCTTCGCTTCATCACGGAAGTATTCAGCCATAGTCAACGCAGCATGTCCTACTCTAAACCGGGCACCTGGCTGCTCGTTCATCTGGGCAAAAATTAAAACCGCCTTTTTCAGGACGCCTGTTTTTATCATTTCCCGATACAATTCTTCTCCTTCTCTGGAACGCTCACCTATTCCGCAAAAGAGGCTCACCCCTTCATGCTCCAAAGCCATATTATGAATCATCTCCATAATCAGAACCGTCTTGCCAACACCGGCACCGCCGAACAAACCTGCTTTCCCGCCTTTTTCTAAAGGAGCCAAAACGTCAATCACCTTTATCCCAGTCTCATAAATATCTGCCGTAGTGGTCCGCTCGGCAAGAGAAAGAGATTTTTGGTATATGGGGACTAATTTTTCAGCGGATAAAATATCTCCTCCATCAATCGGTTCTCCAAAAACATTAAACATTCGTCCCAATAATCCGGAACCCACAGGCACTTGCAAAGGATGTCCCATGTCAATGATTTCATCTCCTCTTTTTAACCCTTGAGTAGGAGTTAAGGCTATTCCTCTGACCGTAGTGGCATCCAGATGAAGGGTCACTTCGATAATCGCTTCACCGGCTTTCAACTGGTAATTAATCTTGGGAAGGGATTGCGGGAAAAAAGCATCAACCACACTTCCCCGGATTGCTTTTATTTGACCTCGGTTTATTTTTTTATTATCCATTTGGACATCTCCACTAATCGCTCATTATCCATTTAAGTTTTAATTTATTTTTGCTTTTTTCTTTTTTCTGATTAGTTCGTGTAGTGCTAATAACGAATTAATTTTAATTATACTATTTCTGTATAAGGTTTTACAACTTGAGTGGTAGTAATCATTTATTTCTTTTTTATATTGTTTTTGCATTTCTTCCCAATTATCAAAAGTAAATAATTCCCCGCCAAAACTTCTTTTTACTTTCGAATCAAAATATTTGCAATAGGCATTATGACTTACAAATAAAGATTTTAAAGCACTGTCACTAATGACCCCGTCGAAATCCACTGCTAATATTTTCATTTTCAATTCTTCCTATACCTTTAAATAATTTATGTAGTACTGTTAAACAAATTATTTAGATTATACTATTTCTTCATAAGGTTGTACAACTTGAATTGTGTGATGTATGGGATATAGGATAGAATTTTTAGATTATGAAGAATAAATGGATTGACAGACTTTTGCATTTGACATACTGTAATTTCTTAAAATATGATAAAAGCATAACAAAGGATTGTTCCCTGTAATATTCTAATTATTTGAGAAAACATTAAGAAACTGGACTTATCAAACCTCTTACGAAAAGTAAAAAAAGTTACCGAATTGTTGAGCTAGTACAACGCGTCTCCTATCGCACTCCTAATCCTTTTGATATTTTGTTCTTTTATTGAAACTATTGTTAAAAGTTTCATATTAATTTCTTAAATTGTTTTGTTATTCCAGCCTCTAATTTATTAACATCAGTTAATCTATTTAAATCAATGCCATAATATTTAGTTATATCTTGTATTATTTTTTTATCAATATTTTTCAACGCTGAATTAGTTTGAATAGCATATTCTATATAAATATTTTTGTTTTTTTCCAATATGTTTTTATTTATTAAAGGAGATAAGTTGCCATATAGCCAAATATTATTTGGCCGAAATAGATTTTTTAATGCATTTAGATATGCGTATTTATAGAAATTTTGAATTGTCACTATAATCCCATTATAGTGTTGTTTAATCATAAAGGAAATATTCTTGCGTAGAGAGTTAAAATCTCTGAAGGTATAGTAATACAAACCAATTGGGGACACTTTTAAACCGTTCTTTCTTGGAGGATATTTATCAATAAAACCATCTGTTGTTACGTATTTAGATAATTTAAATTTATCTTCGATGTCTAAAATGGAAAAATTAAAATTTTTAATATGATCAAAGTCCATTCCTTTTTCATTTCTTTCATATAACCCAATTATTATTGGAAATTTAATTGAACCAGTTTTAGAAAACCAAGAACTTGAAAACACAATTCCTTTGTTTAATCTATAATTATCTTTAAAATTTTTTAGTCTTTTAAAATTAGTTTCTTTTATCAAATAAGAGAATGGATGCAAAATACACACTACATCTGCCTCTAACTTATTGTAGGATTTTAAAAAAGAAACACCTAAATCTCTATCAAATAAGTCTTTATCGCATAAGTTTTTCCCTTTCTGTCCGTTCTTAAACTCGGAAGTAGTGTCATTATAAGGGGGATTACCTATCATTATTAAAAATGAATCATTGGGAATATTATATTTTTCCCGGCTAACATCTATCAAAGAATTAGTATAAAATACTTTTTTATTGTCTAAATGTTCCTTTAAAAATTCATATGCCCTTGCATCACAGTCAGATGCTCTATAATCATATTTTTTCATTTCGAATACAAAAGCTCCACATCCAGCAGCGTTGTCAAAAATTATTATATTTCTTTTATTTTTTAAAATGTAGGGTTGTATGTATTCGCAAACTTTATTAACTAATTCCTTTGGAGTATAGTAACTACCCAATTGTATCTGTTTTTCCTTTGCTAAATGTTTTGATTTATTTATTAACATCATTGATTTTTACCCTGCTAATCTGATTAATATTTTGACTATTTCAGTAATATCAAAATGGTGTCTTTGGGAACACATAGCAAATATTTTAATCATATCAAATAACACACTCGCGTTTTTACCATTTATAATATATACTAATTCGTCACCTGATTTTGATGGTCTACCCAGTATCGTTTTGTAATTCTGGAATGATTTGATTGGGATACAAAAATAAACCATAGGTTGAACCCCAGAAGCATATTGTTGTTTTTGTATGGAAATTTCAATTTGTGTGTTATCTGTTGTTTCAATCATGAAAAGCGTTGGCAACTTTATGCTTGTTTCCTCAAATTGAATGCCATTAATTACAATCTTAGAATTATATTCAACAGCTATTTTCTTTTTGTCGATTAACTCTTTATAGTTGCTTATTTCTTTTAGTAATGAACTTATATCCTCAATTAAAATTAAACCGTTGTTTATTCCTTCATATACTAATTCAGATAGCTCGTAAAGATATTTAGTTTTCTTGTTAGCGCCAACAAAAGTGTAACTTTTTAACTTAGTATCCTTTTTTCCTTTAGCCACATCTGCAATTGTTGCATCGTAACTGATTTGCCATTCCAAATATACATTTTCATTAAAATTATTATTTCTTGTAGAAAAAGTATCTCCAAATTTCAAATTATTACTTCTTGTTTTAAATCTGAATTTACCAGAATTTGAAGCAGGAATTTTTATAATAATTTCTCCATCCTTTGTTGTGTAATTCATAATAATTTCTTTCTCCTTATATTATGTAATTTTTTTATACGTTAAAAAATTACTATAATATTAGTATACTACAAATTAATTTAAAAAATATTTTTAATCATTTATAAACATTGGAGTTAATTTTGACAATCCTCTTTAACCTTTCTGTAGATAGTGTGTGGTATTTTTTATCAATTTCAAATCCAATAAAATTTCTATTTGTTTGTTCACAGGCAATTGCCGTACTCCCACTTCCAATAAACGGATCTAATACAATATCTTTCTGTTTAGAAAACATTATTAGTATTTCTTTGATGAAAGTTTTAGGTTTAGGAGTAGGGTGATTTATAAAGCCTTCATCGGGCTCTATTAGTTTTCCGGGAGTGTCTATAAAAATATCTTTACCTCTTTTATTCATTTTTGGATTTCCTTTCTTAAAGACTATACAAGACATATATTTTGTATAGCCTATGGGTGAAAAAACCATACCATTAGGACAATAAAGTATAAAATTCCAAAAATATTTAAATGGGTTGTTTTTAAAAGCTTGCGGAAGAAATTTTATGCTAAAAAATGTTATGAAAAAGGAATTATCTTTTGATACACGAAAACTTTCAGGTAATATTTTATAAAATAAATCTAACGTCTTATCGTTGGTTATCCCCTCTTTGTTTAAGCCATATGGTGGATCAGTAAAAACTAAATTAATAGATCTATCTGGTAATTTATTAAAGCCATCAAAGCAATCAATATTTTGGATAGTATTAAGCCACAAATTTATCAAATCTTTTCCTCCTAATTTTATTAATTTTGTATTTTATTGTATTTATGTTTATAAATTACGAATTAATCTATTTATTTCTCTCTGTATTGAGCTTCTTGCGCTTTCTGTCGTGAAATTTGTATAAATTTATTAACGCCTGTTTCAAATTGATTTTTAAATCTTTCTATCCCGCTAATACCGTGAAATTTAACACCTAATTGATTTCCTATTTGTGTATATGTTTTTCTACTTTTTCAATAAAATATGATTACTACCTAAAAAGTAACCAAACCTTATCAATAACATTATTGTACCCAAAAAAGTAAGGTTTTAATACAACATATTTCACCTTAAGCAGTTAAACCTCTTAGGAACTCTTTTCATGTCTCCTTATACATTATTGAATATCTATAACTTCGCAATGTTCTGAGGTGTGAATCCATATTTTATAACCACAGTTGTTGCAGATATAAACATCTAAGTCTGATAATATTTTGTTGTTTTCGTCGATATCGGACATAATGGAAGTCTCTATTCCATCGTATTCCATTAACTTTCCGCAATTACAAATATGTTTTTCCAGATATCTCTTGTTGCTCATGGCTTATCTCCCTTTAAAATTAACTACTGCAGTTGTTCCGGAAAAGAGATCACAAAAAATCGAGTAATTTGCTCGGACAACCATAATATCTAATATGTATTTCCTCTATTAAATTTTTCTTATTACACCTTTTATTTTACCAATTATTCTAACCTGATTTTCATTGGGTTTAATAATTATTGGTTCCATTGTATCATTTTCAGGTTGTAGCCTTATTCTATTTTTTTCTTTATAGAATCTTTTCACCGTTGCTTCATCTTCAATGAGTGCAACTACTATATCGCCTTGATCAGCATCTTGTTGTTGAGAAGCTATTACATAATCTCCATTTAGAATACCAGCATTAATCATACTATCACCCTTAACTCTTAGAGCAAAAATTCCGTTAGAATTTTTTATGATTGATTTATCAATAACGATATTTCCTTCTATATTTTCCTGAGCAAGAATTGGCCTACCTGCTGAGATCTCTCCGACTATAGGTATTTCGATTGCGTTATTTTTATCATTTTTATTTGATGTGGTGTGACCTAAAACTTCAATACCTCTTGCTTTATGTGCACGGCGAGAAATGTAACCTTTTCGCTCGAGTGCCCCAAGATGATCTTGAACAGCATTAGGAGATTTAAAAGAAAAATTTTCTTGAATCTCAGGAATAGATGGAGGGTATCCAAATTTTTCTTTATTTAATATTATAAACCTTAATATTTCACCTTGACGTTTTGTAAGAATTAAGTTTTTCATATGTTCCGCCTTTAATTGGTTATGTCAAAATAATACTATAAATATTTACAGTTGTCAAATATAATTTGTGTGTCAGGGGACGGTTCTTTATCACGCTTCAAGAATATATATTTACCTTATTGAATCTCCACCAGAGGTTAAAAGAATTAGTCTTTTTCAATTTTTCTACATCTTAATATCAATACGAGAAAGATTTTAAAAAATCCTTTTTTCTTTAAAAAATAGTTGCAAGGCGCAAGAAGTAAGATTCAAATTTTTAGAAAAGAGGGGAAAGATGAATTCCTATTTTCATGGGAATGACATAAAGAGTAATGAGATTGCTACGCTTTCTTCGAAAGCAATGACAGAGGGATTAAAACTAACAATATTTACTTATAAATGGGGAAAATATGTAAAACCTGCGGGGAAATACCTTCTTGAAAGCCTTATATAATAATGGTTTTGAGGGCATATTGCGAGATTTTGCTTATATGGGCAAATTTTGCCTTGACTTATACTTTTACCCTCAAAAATGGCTCTTTTTTGACTAAAATTACCTCATCTCAAAATCTGAAAGTGGCTATCTATAAGGGTTTTAAGATTTTAAGAAGGTAAAAATAGGCCAAAAATGGGGGTCATACCGATTTTTCGAAAAATGAAGCACGTTTAAAGGCACTCTACGTGCGTTTAAAGGGCATTCCTGAAGGGGGTCGAAAGCCTTGCAAATAAAGGGTTTTAGATGGGCAGTAAATTCAAACTACAGGAATAGCCAAAACCCTTATAAAAGTGTTTACTTAGTTGCACGTTATTCGTAGTTGTTTTTAACATTTATGCAATACCCATATATTCGGCTCAATATATTCACCTAAATCATTTTTTAAATCGATATTTACAAGATTTAAGGCACCTTGAATAATATATTTGTTACTTTTATCGAAATGCATACCTGTCCACCTTTGCCAATCAGAAACAGTTCCCCTAACTATAATAGATGGATTCGCCACTTTTAAAATTTCACCACCAATTTTTATGTGAACTCTTAACCAGGGGTCGAATGGTAAATTATCTTTTTTCCAATTTATATAATTATCCATTGAAATTATCGGATACTGTGATTTTAGAGTCGGCCTAACCGGAAGAATAAGATTGGAATAACCATAAGATTTAGCAAGTTTTTTTAAGTTATTTATAATCTTAGAACTAATTCCTTTACCCAGATGTTCTTTTGATATTACTACTGCCATTCCACACAATGTATTAGGTTTTTTATTTTCTTCAATTATGGTTTCTATTGCTTCATCAAAACCAGAAGGCAAATCATCAATGTTACCATTCCAGTAAATAGGAGCAGAATTAGCAACACCAACATATTCACTATTAATTCTGAATAACAGCTGATACTCGGGATATACTTGATAAAGCCTTTTCCAATATTTTTTCACCGATGAATCTTCACTCAAAAAAACTGGCCAGGGTTCACTATGAAGTTTGTTAATTACATCCTCCAGCTTCTTATTGTTAGATAATTTTTCTACAATCACTTAAATACCTCTTTAAAAACAATTAAAATTGTCAAGGGGACGGTTTTTTTGACACTTTTCTTACCGTTTCCCGATTTACTCCAATTAAAATAGCTATCTTCCTTTTTGATAAATTCGATCTTTCTTTTAATTGTTGGATCAAATCTTCTTTTTTTTAGTATGTGTAAGGGAACGGTTCTTTTTCACACTTCAAGAATATATATTTACCCTATTGAATCTCCACCAACGGTTAAAAGAATTAGTCTTTTTCAATTTTTCTACATCTTAATACTAATTCGACAAAGGTTTTAAAAAATCCTTCTTTTTTTATAAAAAGCTTCAAGCAATAAATAACTCTTTAGTTAAAACCAAAGAGATTTATAGTTAAATCACTTTTATATTACTTAAATTTTTTATTTTCATCTGAATAGTATTTTAGAATCCTTTGTCGATCTTCGTTTTCTTTATCCCCTTTAAAATATATTTCGACCAGTTCTATTCGGTCATCATCTTCAAAATAAGCATAGATAATCCTTATTCCACTGTGAGAGCCCCTTCCTTTTAATGATTTACAGGCAAATTTTCTGGCTTTGTATATTGGTAGCTGTGATATGGAAAGTCCTGAAATTTGAACAATCCCGCTATTGGAGTGACCCCATAAAACTGAACAGCTCGGGCGGCATAATGAAAGCATCAGGTG
>CAZWFH010000043.1:6647-10388 GCA_964632105.1 uncultured Atribacterota bacterium | reverse complement strand
GTAATTACTTTACAGCAATAGCTTAAGATACTTTAACAAATATGTCAAGCTAAAAAAACAGTATCGAGTATATAGTATTGAGTATCGAGTGAAGAAAAAAAGAAAAATACAAGGAATAAATTCCAAATAAATTAGTCATTATTGAAAAAGTCGTAAGGGCAGACCTTGTGTCTGCCTCTACTTGCAACTTGTAATCCTCATCTTCTATTTATTGTATTTTTTTTCTTACACTTATACCCATACTTCCACGCTAAACGCTACCCGCTCCACGCTATACTACTATATAGTAAAGGCAGTATTGAGTTAAAAAAAGGGAAATAAATACAGGAACAATTAGCGTAGTTTTTTCTTTTTTAATACTTTAAGTCGGAAAAAGTCCTCCCTCTCCTTTTCCTCTAACATTTCAGAAATCATCTTTACAAGGGCTTCGTACTTAGGTATCTGGATGTTCTTTAGGGCATTAGTCCTTTTCTGGGTCCTTTTTATCTCTGTAGCAAGTTTATACACCGAATCCTCTATCTCTGCCAGTTCATAGAGCAGATACTTCACCTGGTGGAATTTTTGTAGAGCTACATCAAGGGCAGTATTGGTATGATAAAAGCTGTAGTAAGGCTCGAGTTCACGCTTTTCATACTTTATTTGGGGTATCTCAACACCCATGACACTTTGGGTAAGAATAGTAAATTCGGTGGCTTGAGGTATGGACTCAGCCACTTCATTAACTTCATTTATCCCAATAGTAATATTAGCCATAATTAAGGCTTCATAGGCTTCCTTAAAGATTTCCTGCATTTTTTGCTGAATTCCTTTAGCTCTATCCATAAAGCTCATCATCTCTCTAATGAGCACATTTCTCTTTTTATCCAAAAGTTCGTAACCTTTTTTGGAAAAATTCAGGGCTACCTGGGCTGTCATTAGATTTGCTTTAGTTGGAGCAATATTTTCCTGCATCAAAAATCACTTCCTGAGATATTTTTTCGCCAGGGAAGGATCTATTCTGGTAAGTTCCTGTTCGGGTAAAATCCCAAGAAGCTCCCACATTAAATCCAGAGTCTGATTTATGTCACGATTTTCTTCAAAGTCCTGTTTGGTAAAGCGCTCCTCAAACTGCCGCCCGAATTCCATATATTTGCGATCTACCTCTGAAAGCTCATCTTCCCCTATAATCTGAGCTAAAGCCCTTACCTCCTGGACTTTGGAATAGGCGGAAAAAACTTGATTTGCTACATTGGGGTGGTCTTCCCGGGTGTATTCCTTGCCTATTCCATCCTTCATAAGTCGCGACAGTGACGGAAGCACATTAATAGGGGGATATATCCCCATCTGATATAGCGATCTATTTAAAACTATTTGCCCTTCAGTAATATAACCAGTTAAGTCTGGTACTGGATGGGTGATATCATCATTGGGCATAGTTAGTATGGCTATCTGAGTAATACTTCCCTTGCAGTCTTTCAACATACCAGCCCTTTCATAGAGATTGGCAAGATCCGAATAAAGATATCCTGGATATCCCTTTCTGGAGGGTACTTCTTCTCTGGCCGAGGAGATTTCCCTTAAGGCTTCACAATAACTGGTTATATCAGTCATTATCACTAAGACATGCATGTCGCATTCAAAAGCCAGATACTCAGCAGCAGTAAGAGCACACCTGGGAGTAATAATTCTCTCCATTACCGGATCATCAGCCAGATTTAAAAACATTACTACTCTATGCATAACTCCAGTCTCTTCAAATACCTTCCGAAAAAAGTCAGCTTCGTCGTGCTTTATACCCATAGCCACAAAAACTACCGCAAAATTAGCGGTCTCTTCGCCGGTAATCCTGGCTTGTTTTACAATCTGTGCTGCTAACTGGTTGTGGGGAAGCCCATCTCCCGAAAAAATAGGTAATTTCTGTCCCCTTATTAGAGTTAAAAGGCCATCTATAGAAGAAATCCCGGTCTGGATGTGGTTCCGAGGATAAAGTCTTGCTACGGGGTTCATTGGCCTACCATTTATATTATAATTTTTGTTAGAATATATCTCTCCAGCACCATCTACAGGTCTTCCCGTGCCATTAAAAACCCTGCCAAGAATTTCTTTGGATAGAGATATTTCCATGGGTTTACCGGAAAAAATTACACTTACATCATTTAAGGAAATACCCGATGTCCCCTGAAAAACCTGTATTATAACTTTCCCTCTATCAATTTGAACTACTTTACCTATTCTATGTTCCTTCCCGGAAATTTCTATATCCACTATTTCATCATATACCGCATCCTTGACTTCGTCCATTACTAAAAGAGGGCCTTCGGCTTTATCTATCTTTAGATATTTAACTTTCATTTATTCTACCTTCTTTATACATGCTCTCCACGCTGTCATAGTAATGGTCTATCTTATTGATAAGTTCCTGGAAGAGTTTGGATTTTGCCTCAGCGGCATTATATTTCATCATTATTATATCGGAAAAGAGTTTCTCATTTTTAATTTTGGAAAGGGGTATGCCTTTTTTTACGCAGGAATATGCCCTATCGTAAAGCCTGTTAATAACCTTGAGCATACTATGCTGACGCGGAAGATCCGTATAGAAGTCCTGCGGATGATAGGCGTTTTGCTGGAGATACCCAATCTTTATGATCCTGGCTATCTCCAGTATAACTCTCTGGTCATCGGGTAATACATCTTCTCCTACCAGTTTTACAATGTCCATGAGTTTGTTTTCTTCCTGAAGGATCCTCATTATTTTAGATCTGAAAGTCATCATGTCTGGTGCTACATTTTCTTTAAACCAATCTCTCAGCATAGGAATATAACCACTGTAAGAGGAAAGCCAATTTATAGAAGGAAAATGCCTGGCATGAGCCAGCTCCCGGTCTAGTGCTAGAAAAGCCCCCACGATCCTCTTGGTAGACTGGGTAACTGGTTCTGAAAAATCCCCCCCTGCCGGAGAAACTGCTCCTATTACAGTAATGGACCCTTCTGTCCCGTTAAGATTTTTGAAATATCCTGCTCTCTCATAAAATTCTGCTAATCTTGACGCAAGATATGCAGGATATCCTTCTTCAGCAGGCATTTCCTCAAGTCTACCGGCAATTTCTCTTAAGGCTTCAGCCCACCTGGAAGTAGAGTCAGCCATAACCGCCACGTTGTATCCCATATCTCTAAAATATTCGGCTATAGTAATTCCAGTATATATGGAAGCTTCCCGAGCGGCTACCGGCATATTCGAAGTATTAGCTATCAATACTGTCCGGTCCATCAAGGGATTGTCTGTATTCGGATCTTTAAGTTTAGGAAAATCTTCCAGCACTTCGGTCATCTCATTTCCGCGTTCACCACAACCAATATACACGATAATATCAGCATCGCTCCACTTGGCTAACTGATGTTGGGTAATGGTCTTTCCAGTACCAAATCCTCCAGGAATACCAGCGGTACCACCTTTAGCCAAAGGAAAGAAAGTGTCAATAACTCTCTGTCCGGTTACCAATAATTTTTCTATAGGCATCCTCTGAGCTACGGGTCTTGGTTGCCTGATGGGCCATTCCTGGTACATTTTAAGATCATACTTTTTACCATCTTCGTTTAAGACAACTAATGTATCGGAAATAGTGTAGGAACCACTCTTCGCTACGCTAACTACTTTGCCCTTTATCCCCGGAGGAACCATAACTTTGTGAACTATCATAGATGTTTCCTGAACTCTCGCAAAAACTTCGCCAGATTTTAAATTATCGCCCAATTTTACCAGAA